>NZ_JACAXD010000023.1:0-48431 GCF_013391485.1 Acinetobacter sp. SwsAc5 | reverse complement strand
CCTATTTAAGTGATGTGCTGAAAAGGTTGCCGACACATAAAGTGACTCAGATTGAAGAATTGCTACCACACCGCTGGAAACCGGAACCGAATTAAAAAATAGGCATGGGGTTCAGCGGACGCTTACGCACATAGGATCTTTTGATTTCAGATACGAAACAGCAAAAAAAAAGCTTATCTAAGACAGATAAGCTTTGAAAACTACAATCTAAAATAAGAAAGCTAAAACAAAGAAACTACAGCAAGTATCTTTGACTTCAATTATAGCGATTGTTCATTTTTTAACAAATAGTTTAAAACTAAAGTCTAAGATGTTTTATCTATCAGTCTTAACCTGAAAGCATTCGTGCATTAAATTTCAGGATAACTCCCCGTACCTTCTGGCCACGGCGATAACACTTCAAAGCCTGTATCAGTCACAGCAACCATGTGTTCCCATTGTGCAGAAAGTGATTTATCTGTCGTCACCACCGTCCAGCCATCTTTCAGTTCTTTCACACGCGCTTTGCCCGCATTCACCATTGGCTCAATGGTAAATACCATGCCTTTTTTAAGCACCAAGCCTTGTCCAGGCTGACCATAATGCAGCACACTTGGTTGTTCGTGATACACCTGCCCAATACCATGTCCGCAATATTCACGCACAATGCTAAACCCTTCACGATGCGCCACACTTTGAATGGCATAGCCAATATCGCCCAAAGTCGCGCCCGGTTTCACCGCATGAATCCCTGCGCGCATCGCCTCATAAGTGGTATCGACCAGTTTTTTCGCTTCTGGTTTCACCTGACCCACATAGTACATACGACTGGTATCACCATAAAAACCATCTTTAATCACTGCCACATCAATATTAATAATGTCGCCATCTTTTAAAATGGTTTTGGATGATGGAATACCATGACAGACCACTTCATTGGGTGAAATACAGGTGGTTTTGGTATAACCGTGATAGCCCACATTGGCAGGAATGACTTTTAAGGTATTTACAATATAATCGTGACACAAATCATCTAAGTATTCTGTCGTGACTCCGGGTTTGACATGCTCGCCAATCATCTGCAACACCTGAGCAGCCAAACGCCCCGAAATGCGTAATTTCTCAATATCTTGCTCTGATTTAATGCTGACTTTAAGGGCGCGCATGATGAACTCCTGACCTGAAGCCTGAGATTATAGCCGTTATTTAAAACCTACTCAAACCTACTCAATGTGGGTTTGATGTTTAATTCCTACTTCACCATCAAGAACCTAAAACATTTGCTTTAGGGATTACCTCAATTCCATAGGCTGTCACGGTGTAACTCACCGCCTTAATCACCACTTATGCAGTGATTAAATCTTTATCCGCATATCGCAGGATATTAATTGATGCATTAACATCACGATTTTGGATGGTTTGGCAAACTAAGCACTTCCACTCTCGCGCAGAAAGTGTGAGAGATTGATTTAATTCACCACAGCACGAACACATTTTACTACTTGGGAAGAATCGACCAACCGAAAGTACCGATTTTCCATGCTGTTTGGCTTTATAAATCAACTGCCTTTTAAACTCATAAAAACCCATATCGGATATAGCTCTTGCGAGTTTACGATTCCTCAACATGCCTTTAACATTCAAATCTTCAATCGCAATCACATCAAAACGTGTTACCAAATCCGTTGTGACTTGATGAAGATTATTCTTGCGTAGACAGGCAATTTTATAGTGCAGGCGAGATAGCTTGGCTTTTGCTTTTTCTCGATTCTGACTACCTTTTTTCTTACGACTAAAAGACTTGTTGAGTCGCCTTAGTTTTGCAAGCTGTCTTTTAAGTGGTGCGTTAGAAGGAATAACCTCACCATTTGAAAGGGTGGCAAGATTAGAGACACCCAAATCAACACCGATACTTAAACCTGTTTTCGGTTTAAGCTTTTCGATCTGGGTGAGTTCGACAGCGATTGATACAAACCACCTACCACCTTGTTTAAATATTTTGGCCGAGAGAATTTTACCCTTATAGCGCAGATTCTCAGTCATTTTCACCCAACCCAAATTAGGGATTTTAATAGACCGACCCTTTACGCTAAATTGATCATTTGATAATGAAAAACGGTCATCCTTGCCTTTTTTTCTTGGCTTGGGGTATCCTGATTTGCCGTTAAAAAATCTATCAAAAGCACTACCCAACTGCTTAATCGCCAACTGTGGTGCGCACTTAGTCACTTTCTTCATGAAAGGATATTTTTCAAATTTAAAAGTGTTTAGGTGCTTTCTTAATTTACTCTCTTTAGGTCTATTAAGAAGCATTTCATTCACCGCAACATCATAATACTCACACTGATCTCGATATTCCTTATCAGCCTTGTATTGTCGCTGCCACTCTCTTAAAGCCCAATTATACGACAAACGAGCAACACCACTTGCCTGAGCAAAATGGCTTGCTTGTTTATTATTGGGCATCAATTCAATGATATGCCCTCGTATAAATCGACTCATAGTGCTTCTTTGACCGCCTGTATTAGCTTTTGGTTCTTTTTACTTCGGCTTCCATATAATCGTGCTGAAAATACAGTGATAATTTCCAGGACATCTTGAGACAGTTCCTCCTCAAAACTCAAATTTTCACCCTGATTAATAATTACAATTTCAACATTCCGAGCTTCACATAAAGCAAAAACCAATTCAGCACCAAAACGTAATAATCGATCTTTGTGGGTTAAAACCAATCGACCAATTTCATTATTAATAATTCCATCCAAAAGAGCCTTAAGCCCTTTTTTGTGATAATTCATCCCTGAGCCTAAATCACTAATAATCTCAAATGTCCATCCCTGCTTGGCACAGTACATTTCCAAAACTTGTTTTTGTCGCTCAAGATCAGCCTTTTGATCGTGACTAGATACTCTTGCATAAGCAATAGTTTTTCGGCTGTTCTGAATTGATAGATCATGGATAAGTTCAGGTGTGATCTTGCTTAGATCGTAACGTCTGTGATTTTTTGGGGTTCTATCTGCGACTAAAGTGCCTTCCTCATCCCATCTTCTTAGGGTTTGGATGGAAACACCCAGTGTTTTAGCTGCAACGCCAATACTAACATATCTACTCATTTGTATATAATAATATAGAAATAGGTAGATTTCAACTAGCAGTTATTAACCCTTTCGGCTTGTAAAATCAGCTCAAGCTGCCAAACAAGTATCCATCGTCATGCGACCAACAGTTTTGTTTAAGAACTGCGCATTTAAAATAGCAACCAAAACTTATACTAGATAAGCCATCTATACTATGTGGGATCAGCATTTTTCAAAAATACATCAGATAAACAGTAAGTTATTTAATTTTTATAGTGAAGATTAAAATAGCCTACAAACACATATCATAAAAAATATTCATATGACCTATAAAATAAATTAGAAAATCATAGCTCGATCTACTAAAATCGCTTTCTTTTGTTTACATCTTATTTCTCTCCCATGACGAATTTACGCACACGGGATATTATTGCCTTGGGTTTTATGACCTTTGCGCTGTTTATTGGTGCAGGTAATATTATTTTCCCACCTATCGTGGCACAGCAAGCGGGCGAACACGTCTGGCTTGCTGCGCTCGGTTTTCTCATTACCGCAGTTGGCTTACCCGTGATTACCATTATGGCGTTGTCACGTGTCGAAGGTTCTATACAAATTTTAAGTTCGCCTTTAGGCAAAATCGCGAGCTTAATTTTAACAGTCGTCTGTTATTTAGCGGTTGGCCCGCTTTTCGCCACACCACGTACCGCTACCGTATCTTATGAAATTGGTTTCTCTGCCTATTTTGGCGATTCCGCGAGCACCTTATTCATTTATAGCGCCATCTATTTTGCCTTGGTGATGTTAGTTTCACTGTATCCACACAAAATTTTAGATACAGTGGGCTATGTACTTTCCCCGCTTAAAATTCTGTCATTACTAATTTTAGGCATCACTGCATTTATTATTCCGACAGGTACAATTTCACCTGCCATTCACAATTATGTGAACAGTCCTGTATCTGAAGGCTTTATTAACGGTTATCTCACTATGGATACCTTAGGTGCATTGGTATTCGGGATTGTGATTATTAATGCGATTCGTTCACGTGGCGTAACTGATAAAAAACTCATCACCCGCTATGCGGTATGGGCAAGTTTAATTTCAGGGATCGGTTTAACTTTAGTTTATCTAAGCCTATTTAAACTGGGGATGGGCAGTCACGATGTTGCCGCCAATGCCAGTAATGGTGCAGTCATTTTACATGCCTATGTGCAACATGCTTTTGGCGGATTTGGCTCGGTATTTTTAGCTGCAATGATTTTTATTGCCTGCATGGTTACGGCAATTGGACTGACATGCGCATGTGCTGGATATTTTGAGCAAATTACTAAAATTCATTATCGCCGTTGGGTATTTATTTTAGTGGGCTTTGCCTTTGTTATTTCCAATCTTGGACTCACCAAACTCATTGCAGTTTCAGTGCCTATTTTAAGCGCGATTTATCCACCTGCAATTGTGGTCATTCTACTCAGCTTTTTCTGGGGATTATTCCGTATTCCAACCCGCGTGATTGCACCTACTGCCGCAGTTGCATTGCTCTTTGGCATCATTGATGCAATGAAGGCCGCAGACTTAGCTAGATTCTTGCCAACCACACTGACCAATTTTCCCCTGAGTGAACAAAACCTCGCTTGGTTGATTCCTGCATTACTGATTTTTGTATTCGCTACAATTCATGATCGAATGAAAAAATAGCCAGTACGGACTTCGAGCTCGGCTATTTTTTCAAGTCATGCTCTATTTTCGAGCTGTATTGTATTAAAGTCGTGTTTTATCCAAATACGAATTTAAGTTAGACAATAATTGTCAGGTTTTACCCAAACCCGCACTTATTGTTTCTTGTGCTAAAACTGCCTCTTTTTAAGGCAATTTATCAGTCATGATAATAGCAACCCAAATAATTATTTGGTATAAATAAACAAATGAAATTAAAATATTTTCAATAAAAAACTAAAACAAAATAAATCATTCACCCATTTTAAGCAGAGCTCAAATTAACGCTAAAGTCGTATAGTCGCCCTCAAAATTAGCTGGCATAAAATATGCAAGTACGATTGAAATCGTATTTAAATGGCTTAAAAAACACACTACTTTTTATTATTTTGTAAATAAATGATAACAAATAGTAGTATTTCATATGAAAATGATGTTTTTTATCAAAATATGACTATAAGGGCTTGAAATAGTTTGCTAAACAAGGTAGAACAATAAAACCAATCTGACTAAAATGCTCTGATTTTAGTGATTTATAACAAGGAGGGATGGAGATGTTTTCACATTTCAATACGCAAGTCTTCATTAACGCTCTGAAGGCTAACCAAAATCTAGTTACTTTTTTAAGCACCACTTTTGCACTGATGCTGACCCTATTGCTCCAAGGCTCAATTCAAGGCAACTTGAAACCAACCTATTTTTTATATGCCTTATTGGTATGTATAGCCTTTGCGATTTGGACATCCATTGACCAAAAGTTTCGTGAACATAAAAACGTAGAAGTTCATTAATCTTACCCTAGCACCCACTCATTTTAGCTTTTTCGCTTTCACTTTGCGGCAGATGGATCACTCCTCTGCCGCCAAACTCAAAAAGTAGATTCTAATCATCATTCCTGATCTACAGCAAAAATCTCAAAATCTTCTACGGGCTACCAAGAAAAAATTAAACTGAGCAATTAGAATTACAACAATCCATAGATTGCGCCAAGCAATAACACACTAGTCCCACCCAATTCAGCCACAATCAATAACAGCATCGCCAAACTCATGCACCAACTTGGCAATGTCCATGCTGCAATTTGATGCGGTTGTTTAAATTGATTAGTGGTATCTTTAAGCAATCCATGCAAGATATAACTCAGAATAGAAAAGCTAAAAAATACTAAATTTAGAATCACACAAATTAAAATTACAGTGGCATCCCAAATACAAAAATAAGCCAAGACCGCTAAAATTAAACTTGCAGGTGCATATAACAAACTACTGCGATGTGCGATATCCACATAATAATGAGCACGCGCTTGGGCAGAAGCACGAATTTGCCAATATTTCCACACGCCTGTAAGCATCCCCACCCACAAAAATATTCCACTGAAAATAATCGCAAGGCGCACTGCCAAAGATAAACTTTCCATGTTTAACACTCTTTTATTTTTCGTGTGGCTATTTAACTACACTCGCAGACTACTAAGCTTGACTTTAGAGTCAGAATAAATACAAGTTTCTTTTTGGAACTCGTGTAAAGTAACTTTATTCTCATCATCCTTAAAACATTATGAGCACATTTGAAAGCTTAAATATTATATGTGCAGATGGTTATGCCCTCGCTGCCCGTTATTATCCAAATCAATATACACAAGCACAGCGTCTACCCGTCTTGATTTGTCCCGCGACAGGCATTACCAAGAATTTTTATCACGCTTTTGCCACATGGCTAAATGAACAAGGCTATGCTGTGCTGTGTTTTGATTTTCGTGGTATTGGTGATTCGTTACACGAACCATTGAAACAATGTGAAGCCAGTATTGTTGATTGGGGGCAGTTAGATATTCCTGCAGCAGTAAATACTTTGCTGCAAAAAACGCAAGCTGAACAAGTGGTTTTATTGGGACACAGCGCAGGCGGACAATTACTGGGGATTAATCCTGAATATCATAAAGTGGCAAAAGTCGTAGCTGTTTCAGGCTCTACAGGCCACACAAAAGGTTTAAAAGGTCGTACTCGCCTACTTGCCCCTGTGATGTTTAAAGTTATTTTTCCACTTGCCAGAATCACACATGGTTATGGCCCAACCAATGCAATTGGCATGGGCGAAAACCTACCTAAAAATGTGGCCCAACAATGGGCACAATTTTGCAGCAAACCCGGCTATGTCATCAATGCTATAGGCAAAACAGTTTCACAGCATTATCACGATAAAATTCGTTGCCCGATTACTGCTATTTGGAGTTCGGATGATGAGATTGCCACCGAAGCGAATGTGAAAGATTTACTCCGTCTCTATCCCCATGCATCGACTAATATGATTGAACTTAAACCAAAGCGTTATCAGCATAAAGCCATTGGGCATATGGCGATGTTTAAAAAGTCACATCGAAATTTATGGAATGTGATTGAAAATCAATTGGCAGTTTAATTTTTAGTGGCGAAGTCACATACAAATTAAACATTTGTTTTAGTTTCTCGCTTTTTCTTTTCCCTGTTTAAGCAACCAAATTTGTAATCCTGTTTGGTTGTTTCTTTTTTTCTATTCCATGCCACATTTCATGTTCAGCTTTTAAAATCCAGACTTATCGCTGATACACATTTTCAGGATGAAACATCACAATCTTTTTATTACACCATAAAAAAGCTCCACCATTTCGGTAGAGCTTTTTGAGTGATTTAATTCAAAGCTTAGTAATTAGCGTAAGCGAATCATCACAGTTTTAATACGGTTACCATCAAGTTCTGTCACTTCAAAGTGCACACCTTGATAATCCAACTGCGTGCCGACCTGAACTTCACCTTGGGTTTTATCTAAAATCAAACCTGCAACGCTAATGTAGCCTGCATCTTCTTCAATCAGATCCATCATACCCAGTTCAAGTTCAAGCTGGTATAAATCCAGCATACCTGTTGCTTTCCATTCGTTTTCATTGGTTTTAACCAAATCTAACTGTTCGTCTGCATCAGGGAATTCACCTGCAATCGCTTCAAACACATCAAGCGGTGAAATCAAACCTTGAACATTACCAAACTCATCGCTGACTAAAACCAAAGAACCTTTAGAGGTACGTAACGTATTGATCGCATCAATCACTTTCATTTTTTCAAAAATGTAAATTGGACGCTGACGTTTAATTAAAGCTTTAAGCTCTTCTTCTTCGTCCAATACATCCAACAACTCTTTGGCACGTACAATACTAATGACTTTATCTAAACTACCACGACACACTGGGAATAAGCTGTGTGGTACAGATAGAATCTGTTCGCGGATTTGTTCAGGTGAATCTTCAATATCGACCCATGAAATTTGGCTACGTGGCGTCATAATTGATGCGACTGAACGCTCTGCCAAGGTCAAGACACCACCAATCATGTAGCGTTCTTCATCTGCAAACGCTTCTTGCGCTTCGTTATGCAAATCAGGGCTACTGGTTTCAACTCGCCCCCCCATCAATTTTAAAATTGAATCTGCAGTACGGTGACGTAACGGAATTTTTGCTTCATGTTTTGCAACATTGCGCTGACCAAATTGGTTAAACGCTTCAATAGCAATCGCAACACCAATACCCGAATAGATATAACCTTTAGGGATATGGAAGCCAAAACCTTCTGCAATCAAGCTGATACCAATTAATAGTAAGAAGCTTAAACACAAAATCACCACTGTTGGATGACGGTTCACAAAAGCAGTTAATGGCTTAGATGCAAGTAACATCACCAACATTGCAACCACCATGGCAACCATCATCACATAGATGTTGTCGACCATGCCAATTGCGGTAATGACTGAGTCTAAAGAGAAAACTGCATCTAGAACAACAATTTGTGCTACAACTGCGGCAAAACTTGCATAAACCACATTGGTCGTGACTTTGACTTCGGGTTTGCCTTCCATCTTCTCATGCAACTCTCCTACCGCCTTATAGACGAGGAACAAACCGCCACCCAAGAGAATGAGGTCACGCCCTGAAAAGGTTTTTTCAAATAAGGTAATTAACGGTTCGGTTAAAGTAACCAACCAAGAGATTGCAAATAACAATCCTAAACGCATAAACAACGCTAAAGATAAGCCAATCACACGGGCTTTATCACGCTGTTCTGGGGGTAATTTTTCTGCAAGAATTGCAATAAAGACTAGGTTATCAATACCTAATACGATTTCTAGAATAATAAGTGTAATTAAACCAACCCATATTCCCGGATCTAATAAAAACTCCATTAGTTCATAGCTCCGAGATAGTTAGCAGAAATCGAAATATAAAGTAGACCTGCGCACGGCGACGGATCCATAAAAGTAACCTTTTTAGCAATAGATAGCTTAATTATGCACAATCTTGAACATTTGTAATTAAATTTTTAATTTTTTTGAATAAAACTAAACAGTACGATCTATAAGAAGGTTTTTACTTTATTTTTCACATTCTTAATTTTTTTAGAGCGATGACAGCCAAACAAAAGCCGTGAGAATGGATTAAAAATGTCAAATGAATTGTAATGTATTTTTAGACGCATTAGTCATAGATTACAACTGTAAGCCAACCCACACTTTAATCTAAACTTAAAATATTGATAAAAAACAACTATTGTTAAAAGATTAGACCAAAGCTTATAATTTTTTTGCAAAATTCAACGCAATAACCCGCACTTTTACCTAAAAGCCAAGTGTACAAATGTATTTTTTTAACTAAAATGCAGCCTAAGTTGATGGTTAAATTGATAATTCAACTTATAAAACCAGATAACTCACTACTAATCCAAACTAAAACAATTCTATAGGATTAATTGATATGACACATGAATATGGATTGAACTTAAACAAATGCCTACGCGCTTGGAAAAATAGCCATTTCAAAGCCAGCTTCTAAATCGAGATTCATCATATTTCGTCAGATTTCAACCAAATTTTAGCCACTGAAAGCATCTTGCTAAGCACATGAGTTTTCACATAAAATGTGAAATATCAAAAATACAATTAAAACAATGCAGGGAATATGCAATGTCCAAGAAATATTCAAAATTTCTACCATCCGCCGACCAATATGATATTGAACAATTTCCGTATTATTGGGTCACACAAGTACATGCTCAATATGTACAGAATGTCGATCAGGCACTTAAAAAGTATGGTTTAGATAATTCTCGCCGTCGTATTTTATTGGCATTAAGGTCAAAAGCACATGCGAGTGTGTCTGATTTGTCAGACATGGTGGTGTCAAAAATGTCAACTACAACTAAAATTGTTTATCGTTTAAAAGATGAAGGTTTGGTTGAAACTTATTCTTGTGATGATGATGCGCGTATCACTCGTGTCGTGCTTACTGAAAAAGGTAATGAGATGACCAACAAAATTAATGATCTGACTAGCGTTGTTTTAGAGCAGTCATTTGATGGTTTAACTCCACTACAAATTGAAAAAATGATGGAAAGTTTACGTCATATTTTTAATAATTTAGCACGGTAAACATCACGTTATTGTTCCACATCTGTTCTTATCCTATATAAGCACAAGATGTACTTAAAGATCGAAAAAATTGAGCTGGGGGCTTACTTTTTCGATCTTTGCTTTTGGTACATGTGAACACTCAAACTCGTCTAAAGGAAAGCCCTGCACAAAGCTGTGTATGTTCGGTGTTTTCAAACTTAGCCATTCATCTAAACGTGCATGTGGAATAACAATAACAGAACGTTTGACTGGCCCAGGCTCATGAAATTCCTTCATCATCGCGTGATCAATTGCGTCCATGGTAATCATACTCGCAGAACGGACAATTTCTTCCGTGCCTTGCCCATCCTTTAAACGGCAAATTTCATACAGTGCTGCAATAAAAAAGGCCTGTCCATCTTTACGACGTACACCCCAACGCTGCGGTTTACTGTCTATATATTTGGATTCATAAAATTCTGACACAACAATCGCGCCAAATTTACACTTATAAGCAGCTTCACTAAAACTTGGTTTTTCTAATAAAGTTTCGTTACGGCAATTATAGGTTTTTTGCGCAATACTTCTGTCTTCCGCCCATTTGGGAATCAAGCCAAAATTCACCGAGCGCCACTCTAAACCTTGTTCAGACTTAAACAATAGTGGCACACTCGAATTTGGATACGCTTCTTCAGCATATTCAAACGGAATTTCAGGCAGACCTAATGCAGATAATTGCGCTATGCTTATTGGTTTAAAATTGGCACACATATACAAATTGGATGATTAGACACACGCACTATATTATGCGTTTTGATCATGAACAGTAAGTGCGCACCCACGCATTCCTTCTTACTCAAACAAAACGCAGGACAAATAATTACCGTTAAGCTGGCAATGTCAGCCAATGCGTGCGGGTAAATTCTTCAAATATCCAGCGCCCATTAAAACGACCTAAGCCTGAGTTTTTCTCACCACCAAACGGTGCATTGGCATGATCGGCAACGGTAATACCATTAATATGTGTCATTCCAACATCAAACTGTGCTGCAAATTCTGCACCGCGTTCTACATTTGTAGTGCATACAGCAGCAGATAAACCATAGCGTGTATCGTTCGCTAACTGTAAGGCATGTGCGGTATCTGCTGCTTTGAGAATCGGTAAAATAGGTCCAAAACTTTCATTTTGTACAATTTCTGAATCGGCAGCGACATTCACAAAAACATGTGGTGCAACTAAGTTCCCCGTAACCCCGCCCGCATAAACCAATTCTGCACCCTGCGCCTGTGCTTTTTGAATAATATGCTGATGCTTTTTCACCTGTTCTGCATTAATAATTGGCCCAATCAAGGTGTCATTTTTATTCGGATCACCTACTACTAATTGCGACACACTTGCTAACAATTTTTCAAGATAGGCTGCATAAATAGACTGATCGACAATGACCCGATTGGTACTCATGCAAATTTGACCTTGATGCAAAAAGCGCCCCATCACAGTTAGTTCTACGGCCAAATCTATATCTGCATCATCCAAAATGACTAAAGGTGCATTGCCACCGAGTTCTAAGGCGACACGTTTTAAATGCTCACCCGCAACGGCCAGTTGCCCTACATGCTGTCCAACTTCTGTAGAGCCTGTAAATGAAATCATTTTAGGAGTTACATGCTCAACAAAGTAATCACCAATTTCACGACTCGCACCCGCCACCACATTGAGTACGCCTGCAGGCAAGTCTGCTTCTTCGAACAGTTTACCGAGTATAGTTCCACCTGTGACTGGCGTATCACTGGCAGGTTTGAGCACTACACTATTACCACAAGCAATCGCTGTAACCACTGAACGCATAGACAAATGGAAAGGGAAATTCCACGGACTGATCACAGCAATAACACCCAAAGGTTTACGCAAAACAACACTACGGACTTTCGGATCTTTGCTTTCCAGTTGCGTCGTGGTCATTTGCTCGGGAAATTGTGCAGCTTCTTGAATAATCCCTAAAGCAGCATCGACTTCGATATTGGCTTTTAAACGGGTACTGCCCGACTCATCAATCAGCCACTGGATAATTTCTTCGCGTCGTTGCTGAATGACTTGCTCTAAGTTCTTAATGATGTATTGACGCAGACTTGTGGATTGAATCAATTGTTCATCAAAAGCTTTTTGCGCTGTACTATAGGCACTATCAACATCTACCACGCTGGCGCCCTGCATCTCAAAAATTGTAGTTTGATGATATGGATTCAAGTTTGGAATGGTTTTAGTAGATGTCCCAACCGACCACTTGCCGCCAATAAATTGTTGATTCAAATCTTGATATGCTGGCATGTATTTGTCCTTGCGCTACTTTTTATATATGACTTTCACTCTACTCCGCAGCTTGATGTTTTTCTAGCAGCAAGTACATCCTGTAACTATTCAGCTGCAAAATTTTCAAAAAACCATAAGCAAAATACAGGCAACAAAAAAGCCTCCGAAGAGGCTCATTTGTTTGTATTACACAATCAGTAAATCAAATCCTAAAGGATTAATCACCTGTATAACCTTTTAACTTTAAACGCGCTGCGTGTAAAAGTGGCTCTGTGTAACCAGAAGGTTGCTCGCCACCTTTGAAGATCAAGTCAGATGCAGCTTGGAATGCAATGTTATTAGCAAAGTCGTTAGACATAGGCGTGTATAGTGGATCATCAGCATTTTGTTGATCTACAATTTTCGCCATGCGCTGCATTACTTCTTCAACCTGTTCACGCGTTACAATTCCGTGACGTAACCAGTTGGCAACGTGCTGAGAAGAAATACGTAAAGTTGCACGGTCTTCCATCAGGCCCACATCATTGATGTCTGGAACTTTAGAACAACCTACACCCAGATCAACCCAACGAACGACATAACCCAAGATACCTTGGCAGTTATTTTCCAGTTCTTTTAGTTTCTCTTCTTCAGACCAGTTGGTATCAGTTGCAAGAGGTGGAGTTAACAAATCATCTAAAGGCAATGCTTCAGTTGCAAGCAATTCTTGCTGACGGTTTGCTACATTAATTTGATGGTAGTGAATCGCGTGAATCACTGCACCTGTTGGAGACGGAACCCATGCACAGCTTGCGCCTGCTTCAGGATGTTCAGTCTTGGTTTTGTACATGTCTAACAGCATGTCTGGTTTTGGCCACATGCCTTTACCAATCTGTGCTTTACCACGTAGACCTGTTTGTAGACCTACCATGACGTTACGGTTTTCGTAAGCTGGGAACCATTTTTGGCCTTTGATTTCGCCTTTACGAACAAATGGACCTGCTTCCATGAAGGTATGGATTTCATCACCTGTACGATCCATGAAACCGGTGTTAATAAAGATGGTACGGTCTTTCGCCTGAGCAATACAGTTTTTCAGGTTAACAGAGGTACGACGCTCTTCATCCATGATACCGATTTTCAGGGTTTTAGCAGGTAAGCCAAGCGCTTGTTCAGCACGTTCAAACAGCTCAACCGCAAATGCTACTTCTTCTGGACCGTGCATTTTTGGCTTAACGATATACATAGAACCGGTACGTGAGTTCTTGATCGTGTTCTCACCACGGATATCAGCCACAGAAAGCAATGGAGTGACCAATGCATCCATGATGCCTTCATAAATTTCTTCGCCATCTACAAGGATCGCCGGGTTTGTCATCAAGTGACCCACGTTACGAAGCAGCATCAATGAACGGCCATGAACCTTGGTCTCACCGCCTTCAACATTTTTGAAGGTGCGGTCAGCATTTAGTTTACGGGTAATGGTCTTGCCATTTTTCTCGATAGACTCTTCAAGCGTACCTTTCATCAAGCCTAACCAGTTACGGTAGCCTTCAACTTTTTCTTCAGCATCAACTGCTGCAACAGAGTCTTCCAAGTCTTGAATCGTCGTTACAGCCGCTTCAAGCACAACATCTTTCACGCCAGCTGCATCTGTCTGTCCAATTGGGCTGTTTGCATCAATCTGGATGATTGCGTGCAGGCCGTTATTTTTCAGTACGATTTCAGTTGGTGCAGAAGCTTCGCCATTGTAACCAACGAATTTAGAGCTATCCGCAACAGTTGTTGTAGAACCATCTTTTAGGCGAACAACAAGTTTGTTTGCTTCTACAGCATATTGAGTCGCGTCGGCATGTGAACCTTGCGCCAATGGGAAAGTTTCATTTAAGAAGTTTTTCGCGAATGCAATTACTTTTTCACCACGAACTGGGTTGTAGCCTTTACCTTTTTCTGCGCCATTTTCTTCAGAAATAACGTCAAAACCGTAAAGTGCGTCATATAACGAACCCCAACGTGCGTTTGCTGCGTTCAAGCAATAACGTGCGTTACGTACAGGTACTACGAGCTGTGGACCAGCCAATAATGCGATTTCTTCATCAACATTTTCGGTGGTAATTTGAAAATCTTCTACTTCTGGTAATAAGTAGCCAATTTCAGTCAAGAAAGCTTTGTAAGCTTCTAATTCAAATGTATTATTGCGGTGCCATTCATCAATTTTAGCCTGAAGCTCATCACGCTTTGCGAGTAATGTTTTGTTCTTAGGGCTAAGATCGACAACGACTTGCTCAAAGTTTTTCCAGTATGTATCACTGTCCAAACCAGAACCTGGTAATGCTTCATTTTCGATGAAATCGTAAAGTTCTTTAGCAATCGCTAACTTGCCTTTTTGAATACGTGCAGTCATTGTCTTTCCTGATATTGCTACTTTTTATACAAGAGATTCTAGTATACTGATTTATATTTAGCTGAATAGTATTATCACATTTCAAAATAACGATCATTTATTACAAGATGAATGACAACAATCATCATAAATCCTGATCAGAAACACGACACTATTACTCATCTAAATACACTTTTACAGTGTATAAAGTTTTTGAAATGTCGAAATTAGACTTAAGTTCAGATTTTGTTGTAAAAATCGGCGTCAGTCTTATTGCAACCCTTCAAGATTAAGCCATGTTTATGACAAAATGTCGATAAAACCAACAGTCACATCTTTTCTATCATAAAAAAGCGCCTAGTTCTAGGCGCTTAAAAGATCAACTGATTTGATGTTTAGCTTCGGTGGCCTGTATCTGTCGATGTTCTTCATTTAAGTAATCATCAGACTGCATTTCCAATAAACGTGAACGTGTGCGTTCAATTTCAAATGCCAGTTTTTCGCCCTGATAAATTTCAATAATCGAATCTTCAGAAGTCAGTAATAACTTGACACCACGATCATAAAATTCATCGACCAAATAAATAAAACGACGTGTTCCTTCAGACAAGAAGTCTGTTAAATGCGGTACATTGCTCACCAAAACCGTGTTGTAGATGTTGGCAATTTCAATAAAGTCTGCAGGACTACGCGGTTTAAAGCACAGTTCTGAAAATTCACACCACAATACATCTTCAGTATGCGCAATTGTTTCAACAATACGTTGGTTGATAATAATTGGCTCAGAAGAATAATGTTGTGTATTACTCAAAGCACTGAAACGCTGTGCCATCCAGTTTTGATTATCATGCGTTAAAGGCGATTTAAATAATTGCGCCTGTTTCAAAACACGTAAGCGATAATCTACACCAGCATCGACATTTAGCACTTGGCAATGTTTTTTGACCATTTCAATGGTTGGAATAAAACGATCTCGATGGATACCATTTTTATATAAACCGTCTGGGGCGATGTTAGATGTTGCCACCAAAGTAATGCCACGATGGAATAATTTTTGGAACAAGTCACTTAGAATCATCGCATCAGTCACGTTAGATACGAAAAATTCATCGAAACAAATCACCACTGCATCTTTATAAATTTGGTCTGCAACAGAATCGAGCGGGTTACGCTGCCCTGAAAGTTTGTTCAGTTCACGATGCACATGCTGCATAAAGTGGTGAAAGTGCATACGTGTTTTACGTCTAAATGGAATCGAGTCGTAAAACTGATCCATGAGCCATGTTTTACCACGACCTACACCACCCCACATATAAACACCCTGTGGTGCTGTTTGGCGGCGGAAACGGCGGAACGCTTTTTTTGATGCTTTATAGCGTTGAATTAATTCCTGCCACACACGCTCAAGTTCGTGTACAGCCTGCGCCTGCGCATCATCTGGCATAAATTGTCCAGAGGCTAACGCTTGTGCATAACGCTCCGCAGGCGATAATGGAGTAAAGGCTGTGGTTTGTGGCGAATTAAAATCAGACATATTCATCAGTACTTATTTGGGCAAATAGATTATAACGAAGATCGAATCACGAGATATAGCACTTTGGCATAGTTTGCAAAATACTTAGGCTATTTTGTATATTGGCGTGGACTTTGTCCAAACCACCGCTTAAAAGCATGATTAAATGCTGCGGGTTCTGAATAACCAAGTAACTCTGCAATCATTTCAATTGAATATTCCTGATATTCAATTAATCGCAATGCTTTATCTTTGATAAGATCTTCACGAATTTGTTTGTAACTAGTGTTCAATTGTTGCAGTTGATGGCGCAATGTCCGTTCAGGAATTTGCAAAGCATGTGCTGTTTCTGCCATGCTCGGCATACTGCCTTGTTGTAATTCCAAATAATCTTTTACGCGCTGTACCACCGAAGGCGCATCATCTTCGAGTTTAAGTCGCTCTAACTCAATCACGCATTTGGCTTCATAACTACTAAAAGTGACTGCATCGGCAGATGGAATACGTGCTGTGAGAACTGCATCATCAAACCAAAACGCTGCTTGGGGTTGATTAAAAACAATATCTTGACCGTAATAATCATAAAAAGTTTGCAAAACTTCACTTTGCTGCTGCTGTGCAAATGGCAATTCTATGCGAATACGTGGCGCACTCATCCCCATCATTTTATATAGGTCTTGAATAAATTTGAACGTGCCTGAAATTTCACACTGCGCACGCAATACACCTAAACTACTATGTAAATCATTGGGTTGATAACACAAGGCAATATGTCGCGTGCTATGTTGCAAACTCAGTTTCCCGCTTAAATGCGTCAATCCCTGATATTGAATCCCTTTTTCTAATGCAGTGGCAATATCTGGACTGGTCACCAATAACATCAGTAAAGGACCATAACCTGCCAAAGCATAATGCTGTCCAATAAACAGCCCCATTTCAGGCTCTACATCTTCACCAATGACTTTGAGAATATCCCATTCCAAACTCGGATGAATAATTGAACTGGTATCCAGCGCATCTGCACGCAAGCCGATACTTTGCAATTTTGCATCGACATCAACGCCTGCTTTACGCATGCCTTGTATTAAATACATTAAGCCAAGTATGGATCTTTTCATAAAATGAACAGTGCGAAACGGAATATCCTTTTTACCCGATTCATCCACAGATAGAAATTGCCGAAAATATCAATTTTTATGTCAGCACGATCATGTTACCACATGCTGGCTTATTCTATCCTGACTCAAACAAACTCAAGTCAAACAAAATAAATATAAGGATGTCTTCATGCAGGATGCAGCAGCTCATTATCAAGTCGCAATTATTGGCGCAGGCTTTGGTGGATTAGCCATGGCGATTCGTTTGCTACAACGCAACATTCATAACTTTGTGATTTTAGAAAAGTCTAATGAAGTGGGTGGTACTTGGCGTGAAAATCAATACCCTGGCGCGGCTTGTGATGTGCAGTCGCATCTGTATTCATTGTCATTTGCACCCAAAACTGACTGGTCAAAACGCTATGCCGAAGCACCAGAAATTTTTCAGTATATTCAAGATGTGGTGCAACAGTTTAATCTGCGCGAATATTGCCAATTTAACAGCGAAGTGGTGCATACCGAATACCATGAAAAAGACTGTGTATGGCATGTTGCGTTAAAAGATGGCAGACAATTGAGTTGCCAATATTTAGTCTTTGCTTCTGGCCCACTGCATATGCCACAAATCCCGCACAATAAAGGCATTGAAAAGTTTCAGGGCAGGGTTTTTCACTCGTCTCAATGGGATCATCAATACAACTTAAATAGCAAAGTTGTGGCATCTATTGGCACAGGCGGCAGCGCGATTCAATACATTCCTGAAATTGCACCTCAAGTTAAACAGTTATATGTCATGCAACGTACAGCTGCATGGGTCATTCCACGAGATGAACGCAAATATCTGAATATTGAGAAAAAACTGTTTAAACAAGCAGACTGGTTTAGAAAGTTGCATCGTGCGCGTTTGTATTGGTCGAATGAATCACGTGCAATTCCAATCATGCAACCTAGCGTGATGAAATATACCCAAAAACTGGCAGAAGCCTTTATTCGTTTTCAGGTCAAAGACAAACAATTGGCACAAAAACTCACGCCTGACTACATTATGGGATGTAAACGTATTTTAGTGTCCAATAAATACTTCCCAACTTTTAACCGTGACAACGTCGAATTAGTGACTGATGCAATACAGGAATTGACTGCAGACAGCATCATCACCAAAGATGGTAAAATGCGAAAAATTGATTGTCTGATTTATGGCACAGGCTTTATTACCGATCCGCGTATCTATCTACAGCCATTTAGCTGCATTGGTGAACATGGCGTTGAATTAAAACAGGCATGGAAAGATGGCGCAGAAAGCTATTACGGCATTAGCCACAAAGGTTTTCCGAACCTGTTTCAGTTGCTTGGGCCAAATACAGTTTTGGCGCATAACTCGGTTATTTTTATGATCGAATCGCAAGTCGATTACATTCTGCAAATGATGGATTTGGTGGCACAATCACAGAGCAATGCAATTGTAGTAAAAGATCAAGTACAAGATCAATTTAACCACGATGTGCAAGACATGCTAAATAACACGGTTTGGCAATCTGGCTGTGTAAGTTGGTATCAACAAGATGGTGGAAAAAACTTTGCACTTTGGCCAACCTATACTTGGAAATATTGGCTAAAAACCAAGTCGCTGCATCCGAGTGATTTCAGATTAATCAGTAAAGCGGCATAAATTTCCGCTTTTAAAAGCAAACTGGCATAATCAACAGGTTTTTATCTATCTCCCACCTGTTGATCTCATGCAATCTCTTTGGCTGATTTTCCAATTACTCTGCTGTTTATGTCTAGGCTTTGTACTGGCAAAACGCCTCCCTCGAATAATCGAAAAAATTGCGTTTCAACTGCTTCCATATTTTAGCTATATCCTGCTAATTGCAATTGCGATGGAATTTTCACAAACGCTCGGTTCACTACAGCAGCCATCGCATATTCTATCTACAGCTTTACAGATTGCATTTGCTACATCAATTGGTGCTTTTCTGTGTTGTTATTTGCTTTACAAAGGTTTGGGGCTGCAAGCAACGCAAGGCAAAGTTTCATTACAGTTGTTGATTCAATCCTGCATCAACATCAGTTATGCCTTTTTTGCACTATTGGCAGGCTACGTGCTGCATCTACTTTTTAGTGCTATGGATTTCCAAGTTCAGATCAACACTTGGTATTTACTGTTGCTGTTTATGTGGATGATTGGACTCGATCTCGCTTATTCGCCTTTAGATCGTTCTTGGCTGAATTGGAAAATTTTAATGGTGCCCGTAGGCTGTATTTTCGGTTCAGTTGCAGGGGTACTACTTTGCGCACTTTGGCTCCCCATCGCTCTACAAGATTTGCTTATGCTCTCACAAGGTTATGGATTTTATTCCATGAGCGGGATTGTGGTGTCGGAACTTCGTAATGCCGAATTGGGTAGTATTGCGTTAATGAATGATTTATTCAGAGAGATTTTTGCGATATTGCTGATGTATATTTTGGGATGGCGTTATCCACGTGCTGCAATTTCTGCCGCAGGCGCAACTGCCATGGACGTCACTTTGCCCATGGTAAAACAAGCCTGTGGCAACGATTTTATTCCACATGCCATGGTCAGTGGATTTGTATTGTCAATCCTTGCACCCATTGCTGTAAGTGTATTGGCTGCTATTTAAAAAGAATCAACAATTGTCCTCTCTCCCTCTGGGAGAGAGTTGGAGAGAGGGTTTGCGCTCTATTTAGGCGAGAGTTAGAGAGAGGGCTTATCTCCCTTTTAGATAGTCAGCGATAGTAAAATTAAAGCGTCGCTAAAATATCTTTCAAAGTCTGACGTGGATTTTCAGATTTTGTAATTGGACGACCAATCACCAAATGCGTAGAACCATCCAGCATAGCTTGTTTGGGAGTCACAATACGTTTTTGATCATCGGCATTTGAGCCTTCAGGACGAATCCCTGGAGTTACTAAGGCAAAATTCTGCCCTAAGATTTCACGCAACATTTTGGCTTCTTGCGCAGAACACACCACACCATCTAAACCACTTTCTTGAGTGAGTTTAGCTAAACGCTGAACTTGCTCAAAAGGCTCAATATCTAAACCTAAATCTTTTAAATCTTCACGCCCCATAGAGGTTAGTACAGTCACTGCAATCAGTTGAGTCTGATAATTCCCTGCTTTTAAACGCTCCACACAGGTTTCCATCATTTTACGACCACCTGAGGCATGCACGTTGACCATCCATACGCCTAAATCTGCTGCAGCACATACAGCCTGAGCCGTTGTATTTGGAATATCGTGAAATTTCAAATCTAGAAAAACCTCAAAACCTTTGTCATGCAAGGCTTTCACGACTGCAGGACCTTCATGGGTAAATAACTCTTTACCAACTTTTACTCGACATAATGCAGGGTCTAATTGTTCTGCAATGGTTAAGGCGTCATATTGGCTTTTAGCATCGAGGGCAACAATGATACTCAAGAGAATTACCTATGGATTTGACAAAGAGTCGCTATTATAAAGTGATTCGTGCCAAGCAGATAGTCAAAAAGACAGCTTATCCCCCATCGCAGCGATAATCAGCCATTCGTCAAAGGCACACATAAAAAAACACCCCAAGATAACCTTGAGGTGTTGATGATCAATTCGCTCAACAGAGCAAATTAAAGTGCATTAGAAGAACGATCTTCAGTATGCACATCTAATACCGTTTTTTCATGACGAGTATGCGCAGCAGCTTCAGCAGCAGCCAGTTGAGCTGCATGAATTTGCTCTTTGCGTAGGTATTCAATATCTTTACGTAGTCGCTTAATTTCCCAACTATTTTGGAATACACGGAAAACCTGCACGCCCAACAATAACCCTAGCACCAAACCAAGTGCCAATGTAATCAGTAGCAATAGACCCAAACGCATTGCAGGCACTTGAGTAAATAACAGGTCAACTGAAAGTTCAGTGCCGTTTTGCAAAACCAATGCCAGAGAATATCCAAATAGAATAACTAAAATAGCGACTAGAACGTAACGCATAAACACCCCTAGGAATTTTATTTATTTACAGACTCGTTTACTGCATCACGTAGTGCTTTACCCGGTTTAAAGTGCGGTACAGCTTTAGCCGCAACTTCTACAGACTTACCTGTTTTTGGGTTACGACCTACACGTGGTTCACGGTGATGCAATGCAAAACTACCGAATCCACGAATTTCAATTCGGTTATCTGCCGATAGTGATGCAATCATTTGATCAATCATGATCTTCACAGCTTCTTCCACCAATGGCTCAGCCAAATGTGGATTTTTCAAAGCAATTCGTTCTATCAAGTCAGACTTATTAAGTGCTTCAGTAGTCATCTGCGACCTCTTTAATTATCAAGCTACTTTTACCTAAACTGATAATAACCTGTTTAAATACAAAACGGTAGCGTAATAATTGAATACTACGCTACCGTTTACAGTATTTGTGTAAAAAGTATGTGCTAATTTACATTAACCATACAGTTTACCCGCAACTTAGTTGCCCATTTGAGCTTTGATCAAGTCACCAATTGTCTTAGGACCATTGTCTTGACCGCTAGTTGCAGTTTTCAAGTTAGCAACAGCTTCTTTCTCTTCAGCTTCGTCTTTCGCTTTGATAGACAAGTTGATAGAGCGAGATTTACGGTCTACGTTGATGATTTTCGCTTCAACTTCTTGACCAACTTCCAAGAACTTAGTTGCATCTTCAACGCGATCACGGTTGATTTCAGATGCTTTAAGTGTTGCTTCAACTTCGTCAGCTAACTTAACAGTTGCGCCACGAGCATCAACAGCAGTTACAGTACCTTTAACCAAAGCACCACGTTCGTTAGCAGCTAAGAAATCGTTGAATGGATCGCTGTTCAATTGCTTGATACCAAGGCTGATACGGTTGCCTTCAGCGTCTACAGAAAGGATAACCGCTTCAACAGTGTCACCTTTCTTGTAACGACGAATAGCTTCTTCGCCTTGCTCGTTCCAAGAAATGTCAGACAAGTGAACTAGGCCATCGATACCGCCTGGTAAACCGATGAAGATACCGAAGTCAGTGATTGACTTGATTGTACCTGAAACTTTTTCACCTTTGTCGTGGTTCTTAGCAAACTCTTCCCATGGGTTAGCACGAGTTTGTTTGATACCAAGAGAAATACGACGACGCTCTTCGTCCACTTCAAGAACCATAACGTCAACTTCGTCACCAATCTGAACAACTTTAGATGGGTGGATGTTTTTGTTAGTGTGGTCCATTTCTGAAACGTGTACTAAACCTTCAACGCCTTCAGCGATTTCTGCGAAACAGCCGTAGTCAGTTAAGTTTGTTACGCGAGCTTTAACGATAGAACCTTTAGGATAACGGCTCATGATCGCTAACCATGGATCTTCGCCTAATTGCTTAAGACCTAGAGATACGCGGTTACGCTCTTTGTCAAATTTAAGTACTTTAACAGTAACTTCTTGACCCACTTCAACCACTTCTGATGGATGCTTGATACGTTTCCAAGCCATGTCAGTGATGTGAAGAAGACCGTCGATACCGCCAAGGTCAACGAATGCACCGTAGTCAGTAAGGTTCTTAATCGTACCAGTAACAGTTTGACCTTCTTCAAGCTGAGCAAGAAGCGCTTCACGGTCAGCTGAAGATTCAGCTTCCATAACTGCACGACGAGATACAACAACGTTGTTACGTTTAGCATCAAGTTTGATAACTTTGAACTCTAACTCTTTACCTTCAAGGTGAGTTGTGTCACGGATAGGACGAGTGTCTACCAAAGAACCTGGTAAGAACGCACGAACTGGACCGATGTCTACAGTGAAACCGCCTTTAACTTTACCAGAGATAACACCAGTAACGATTTCGCCGTCTTCAAAGATTTTTTCAAGTTTAGTCCAAGTTTCAGCACGTTTCGCTTTTTCACGTGATAAAACAGTTTGGCCCATACCGTTGTCAAGTGCTTCAACAACAACATCAACGGTGTCACCAACTTGAACTTCAAGTTCGCGTTGTTCGTTTAAGAATTCAGCGCGGTCAACAACGCCTTCTGATTTAAGGCCAGTATCAACTGTTACCCAGTCAGAGTCGATGCTTACTACAACGCCTTGGATGACAGCACCCTTTTCAACGTTGAGGTTTAATTCGCTTTCTTCAAAGAGGGCTGCAAAAGATTCGGTCATGATATACCTGATAAAGTCAGCGGTCTTGGATCAGACAAGGCCGGTTTAGTTAAGCGTCTACATAGTCCGTATAGAACTGATCAAGCTATGCGTTCGCTGAATAGGTTTATTTCACGCGGTTAAGCGCGGCAAATAGCAAGCTTCTGATCGACATAAGCCGTCATTAATGCAAACACTTCATCAATGTTCAACTCAGAACTATCAATGATGTAAGCATCTTCTGCGGGCTTGAGCGGAGCAACTGTGCGCTCCATGTCTCGTTTGTCGCGAGCCTGTATATTCGCTAAAATGTCGCTTATTTTAGCATCCAGCCCCATACCCTGCAACTGTTTTACTCGTCTTTGTGCACGCGACTCTGCCGAAGCAGTTAAATAAATTTTAGCCTGCGCATTTGGAAAAATACTGGTCGCCATATCGCGTCCATCTGCAACCAAGCCTGGTGCTTGGGCAAAGGCATGCTGACGTGCAAGTAATGCTGTGCGCAATTCAGGTACTGCCGCAACTTTTGAGGCATATTCCCCCACACGTTCGGTACGTATGGTTTGCGTGACATCTTCACCATCAAGCAACACTTGTGTGCCATCTGGCTGGGTCACAAATTGAATATTGAGCTGTGTTGCAATCGCAACGGATTGACTCAGTTCAGTATTAAGTTGATCTAGCAGATCCTGCTTATGTAACGCCAAACCCAACAAACGATACAACGCACCAGAGTCGAGCAAATGAAACTGATAATGTGCTGCCAATTTTGCCGCGAGTGTGCCTTTACCTGAACCGCTAGGGCCATCAATGGTTATAATTTGAACCGTCATGCTGTTTCCGAAATGATTAAGGAGATTTTGCGAGTTTGGATAAACCAATTTTAATTGCAGTTTTCAATTGCGCAAGAATAGCTTTACTCACAAATGGAACACGCGCTTGTAGCTCAATGCTATACGTGACCAAGGTTTTGTGATCTGCCACTTGCTGAAATTCAATTGTACCCAAATGATGTTTGATCAATGGATTTTTAATGATTTTATATTCAATCCGCTGATTCGGTTCAAGCACGGTAATTTGCTCTTGCAAAGGTTTAATTGGCCCAATCCCCATACGACGCACCGAACCTACACCATCTGGACGTTCAGGGTCAGCAGAGTCTTTAATGCGCACCACTTGCATTGGTGCAAATGCAATATTATAAGTTGCATGTTTAGAAAGTAATTCAAATACTTGCGCAACTGGCGCATTAAATTCTTTTTTAATTTGAATAGCGTGCATGGTTTGCCCTGATGATGAATGCTATGTTGTGTTTGATTTAGTTTAACGCAAATCAAGCCTAAAACTCAGAACTGGTTTTGATCATGGAGGTCATTTATCAACTATTGCTGCTTTTGTTGTTTCTTTTGCGCACGGCGCATCTTAAAAAAATCACTCAACTGGGCTGAACATTGCTGCTCTAAACAACCTGATTGATACTCAAAAATATGATTGTAATAGCCTGACTCTAAAAGCTTTCTAGCACTGATCAATGAGCCGGCTTTGGGTTCAGTTGCTCCAAATACCACACGTTTGATTCGCGCATGAATGAGCGCACCCACACACATGGTACAAGGCTCCAGTGTGACATAAAGCGTGGCATCTTCAGGTAAACGATAATTTTGAATATGATCACATGCTGCACGGATTGCCACAATTTCGGCATGTGCGGTTGCGTCGTGTAAGGAAATAGGCGCGTTATAACCCGCGCCAATCACTTGATTTTGACTAACGATGACAGCCCCCACAGGAATTTCTCCCTGTGCTGCAGCCAAAGCAGCCTGCGCATAGGCAAGCTGCATCCAGTCTTCATCACTATAGTTCTGTTCTGACATTTAAATATGAGTAAAAATCAATACGAATTAAATAATCTCGTATTGTTTCAATAACTCATTCCAGCTTTCAATGCTCGTCACAGGTGGATTGTCTGCAAAAATGGTTTTGAGCTGCACTGGCCCATTTTGCTGCCAAGCTGGTGCAAGGTCTTTATCGACCAAACGTGCGCGCACACCTTCGACAAAATCTGCGTGGCGAATTTTCCAGTCTGAAATTTGCGTTTCCAGTTCAAACACTTCATTCCAAGCGTGAACCTTCTTACCCCATTGCCATAGTAACCACGTTAAAGCTGCTGTGGTTGGTGAACCTTTTTGCAAGTTTTCACTGGCTTGACGTAACCAATCGCTACGTGCATCGCTTAGACCAATGATGGATTCATAATCACTTTCAAAACTCACACCACGGCACACGCTTTGAATCACATCCAAAGAATTCTGTAGCGGCCCAGGCCCTACAGGACGGTGCATGCTGTTCAAGGTATCATCAATGGCACGGAAGTCACCTGCAGGGTAATGATTCCAGTCAATATTAATGACTTTTTCTAATACAGAAGCGCGTTGTGCATCACAAATATGGGTTGCCCAACCAATACCATACGCACCTGCAGCAGTCATAATTGAACCCGTTAAACCTGTGAACAAGCCAATCGCACCACGGTCAGCCAAGAAACGAGTTGCCCCTACATCTGGGTATAAACCAATGTTAATTTCTGGCATAGCTAAACGTGAATACGGTGTCACCAAACGGAATGGTGCAGCCATAAATAGACCTAAGCCACCACCCATGACATAACCTTCACCCCACACTAAAACAGGCTTGGCATAGTTATGTAGCAACAAGTCCAACGCATATTCTTGCTCAAAGAATTTATTGGCAGTTGCAACCTCATCATTAATGACAAGCTGACGTAATTTACGCACATCACCGCCTGCACAAAATGCTTTTGGTGTGGTCGAATCTAGCCAAATTGCTTTTACGCTATCATCGGTATGAAAGTCTTCAAATACTGCCAATAATGCAGAAACAATAGATTCATCTAAAGCATGCAAAGATTTTGGGCGATTCAAACGTACAATGCGCCAACCGTTATTTGCTTCTTCGACAATTAAATCCGGATGATATTCTTTAGAAATGGGAGAATGTGTCATGCGTCCAGCTGCCAGTCTATAGGCTCAATGCCATTTTGTTTAAGATAATTATTTGATTTTGAAAATACTTTACATCCAAAAAAACCACCGCGGTTTGCTGCCAATGGGGATGGATGCGCTGCCTTCAAAATCAGATGTTTATTTGGATCTATACGTTGTCCTTTACGTTGTGCATACGCGCCCCACAAAATAAACACAATATGCTCACGTTGTTGATTTAACACATCAATCACATGATCTGTAAAATCTTCCCAACCCTGCTTTTGGTGCGAGGTTGGTTGTCCTGCTTCTACCGTTAACACGCTGTTGAGCAGCAATACCCCTTGCTCTGCCCAATGCGTTAAATCACCGTGTCTTGGAATAGGCACACCTAAATCTGTATGTAACTCATGGAAAATATTACGCAAAGATGGTGGCAATGCAACCCCTCTTTGTACAGAAAAACTAAGTCCATGTGCCTGATTAGGTCCATGATAAGGGTCTTGCCCAATAATCACGACTTTCACCTGATTTAAAGGCGTGGTATTTAAAGCATTAAATATCAGTGAACTTGGTGGATAAATCACCTTATTCTGTTGTTTTTCCTGCAACAAAAAACCGCGTAGCGCATCCATTTGTGGACTCAATAAAAATTCAGCTAGATTGTATTTCCAACTCTCATCTAACTGAACTTTATTTAAGCTCGCATATTGCTGCTCAGTAAAAGACATACCGCTATCAATCCTTGTTGATGTCTAATGATGTGATTTAAAGTTTAACTTGTAACTCGACATTCGGGTTTTGGAATGTCATCCCCTGTTTTAATTTTTCATACATTTGTGGGTCTGACCACTCTGTCTGTACTTGCTCAGAGAAATGAATTTGATCCAGACTCAGCAATCCCATCTGCGCATTTTCAATATCTTCCAAAAAGCTTTGTGCATAGCCAGTATCGGTTTCATGCACAATTACAGAATAGACCTCTACATCACCCTCCCCATTTTGTGTGATGGTCGATGCCAAAACTTGCTGTGCCAAATAAAAGAAAATACGTGAAAACTGCTCTGCCGATGGCGATACTGGTAAAGAAACCCAACGTGCGCTGAACGTTTTGCAGGCTTGAATATATGCAGGATCGTCCTGCTCCCAAAAACAAATGGCATGATCAAAAGCATCAAATAATTCTTTGATTACACCTTTAAGCAAACCAAAGTCATACACCATTTGTCCATGATCGAGTTTTGAAGCTTTCAGTAACAATTCTACTTTATAGCTATGACCATGAATCGAGCGCTTACAGCGGTCTGAAGTGCAATTACGCACAATATGCGCATTTTCAAACTTAAATAACTTTCGAATTAACATGGGTCTTAACGTCATCAAAATATTTGGGGGATATTCTTTTTAAGTATAATGCAAAACGTGAACAATAAGCCAATTTTAGCCCACAGATTGCCAGACAAAAATCGTAATGATCAGTTTCAGCACAGACATGCAATGCATTTACATCTAAATAGCAGCACAAGGTTAATGATGATACTTAAAATGGCGTCAGACTTCGCCCACTAACATTGACAGATTTTTCACTACGCACCAAATCACTGCTAAATTGACGTTTGCGCTCGCCCAATACCACTTCAATTTTGGCTTTAAAATAATGGGATTGTACACCCAATAAACCTGTAAATTCATTGCGTATCGCGCTATCGACAGCTTGAAAGCCATCTAACTCCCACAAAGCGTTTACATTGCTAAAGTGTTCCAAATTGGCATTACGACGATCAAGTAGATTTTGCACTACAACCACATCCAGTTTTTCATCTAAGCTCGCCAAAACCAAAGCAGGTGCGGTATTAATATTGATAGTGGTATCCCGTTTTGGCAAGGCACTCACATAAGGCGCAATTTGCTGATACTTCGTACCTTCAAAACCACGGACTTGTTTTAATTCTTCTGCGCTGTGAAATAAGCTATTGGGCGGTAAATGAGGAATTGCTAAACCTTGGTAATAACTCGACTCTGCACCCATTGCACCACTCGGCTCATCATCTGCATCTTGCCAGTCAATCACGGCTTCACTTAATTGAGCAGGTAGCCCAACACGCTGCAACAGCTTTTCAAAATATTTTTTTGCTTTTTCGTTCACTTGATCTTCGGTTGTCAGCAAACTATTTAAATTAAATTTCCCCGACTCATCTTGCAATACGCCCGATACATAACCATCTTCGACTGGAAATGGCGGCATCGGTTTTGCCCAGTTCTCTTGTAAATGATCAACTTGACCAGCATTTTCAGCATCATCTTGCAGTAATTCTGCAAAAAATACTTCGGCACTTTTGGCATATAACAATGCCTGATTTTGACGCATCAAATACGCGGTATTTTCACTGGTGTACATTTGCCGCTTGGCAATGGTCGCTGCCAAAATCGTGGCTAAAGCAACCAACATCAAAATCGTAATCAAGGCGATGCCTTGTTGTGATTTGATGATGCTACCTAAGCGCTGAGTCGATTTCGAATACATTGCCATTGTGCCTTTAATTGTCTTTCTTCTTTAAAAAATCAGTCTGCAATAAGCTAAATATCCATTCATATTGCACGTCACGCACGGTTAAATTTATTTTTATTCCTTTCGGGAGTAGCCTTAATTGTTCAGTTTGCTGCGAATCGACACTACTTTCAGGCCAACTACTTAATTCATTTGGATTCAATACCATAATCTCAAAGGCTTCAACTTCATCCAACATCACGCTCGACTCAGGCTGATCATTGCCCGTTTGATGCAAATTACGATATTTTAAACGATACAATTTTTTTTCATCGGCACGATATTGATATTCAACACGCTCATGGGGTGAAATACCCTGCTGCAAAGGATCGGTCACCCCTGTTTTACTGAAATTAAAGCGTCCATTTTGTAAAACTAAAGCAGGTTGTTGCTGCCCTTTAACATTGGCCGTTAATGGAACAGCCTGCATCGTGTCACGTAATATTTGTTGATAGCTTTCTTGCAACTGCTCTAAATTGGCTTCATGCATCGCATTGCGATCTTTGACTTTGGCGAGATAATCAAATACTTTCCAACCCAAAGCAGACAGCACTGCAAAAATTGCAATAGCGACTAGCAACTCAACTAAAGTGAAGCCTTTCTTTGTACTCATGATTGCTGCTCACGGGCATTAAAAAACACCAAAGAAGTCACTCCTGCTTCAACTTGTCCTGTGTCTTGATTATATAAACTGATTTGAAGATCGACACGTTGCACATTCGGACTAATGGTTGGCTGTGTGGACTTGTCAATTTGCCATGTTTCGCCCTGTTGTGTCACTTGCTTTGACTCTGTTCCACTTAACCATTGCCGATTCATTTCCATCAATGCCACTTCATTCAAAGCCACAAATTGTGCTTTGGTTCTTAAAATTGCATTGGCGGTGGATTGGGTATATTGCATCGCCACTTTGGTCATTGCCATAGCTGCTGTTGCAAAAATTGCCAAAGCCACCATAACTTCAAGTAGTGTAAATCCTTTAGCTTTCATGGATTTTTCCTAAATGATCGACCTCTATTTCCGCACCTACAGGACGCTGTTCTAAATAGAACTGAATACGCACAGGTTTGGCTTCACCATTGCCCAGCCAAATCAGTGCAGGCACATTACTTTGCAACAACTCACTGTTGTTAGCATTTGGATAGCTTTGTTCTAAAGATAAAATTTGGATAGAAACTTGTTCAGGTAAAGTTCTTCTTTTAAATTCGCTATAGCTTTGCCATTTTTGATTATTTTGTAGGCTTAATTGTTGTTCTGTGGCATAAGGCTGATATTCCAACACATCATAACGCGCAGGCGAAACATCGGTTGCTTGATGCAAATTGAGTGCAAAAATACGCGCTTGATCATTGGCTTCACGATTCAGCTTACGCAAATCCAATAAAAACACTTCCCGCGCCTGCATGGCTTTACGCTGATCAACACCACCGATATTCATTAAAACCAGCGATGCCATAATCGCCATAATGACTATCACCACCATCAATTCAATGAGCGTAAAACCGCGAACCGAAGACAGGGGTGTGTTCATAGCGTATTAATTCAATTGCTCGAAAGATTGTGCTTGTTTGGGCATCGCCAACGCTTGATCGATATAGGCCACACGTAAAGTATCCCGCGAACCTAAATAACGCTGATAGAAACTTGAGTTTAAAATGGCTGCCGCACCATGCGTAAGTGCCCAAATTGAAGCCAGATAATCACGCACTTCCATCTGACTATTAATAGATTCCAAATATTGTTCAGTCATACGGATAATGATGCGTAATCGGCTTTTACGAACCTGATATAGTTCACTAAACAACAAGCCAATGCCAACACCCGTTGTAGAAAGGCGTTCTTCAATTTGATGAAAAAGCACAGTACGTTCAGGATGATGTAAGTGATGCAGCATAAAAAATGCTAGATGTTCAGGAAACTGTTTTTCCGCATCTTTAATCATTTCTAGCAACATGCGCTCATTACGAATAATGAGCAACATATATAGTTCATCTTTACTTTGAAAGTGTTTATATAGAGTACCTTTGGCCAAATCCAGTTCTGCTGCCAAAGCATCAAGGGTCATTCCTGCTTCACCATTTTCCAAAAGCAACTGCTCTGCCACTTGGAAAATTAACGTTTCTCTTGCTCGAAACTGAGCCTGACGATCCATCTTCACCCGATAAACTCTCTTTTCACTATTCAATCAATGGAAATTTTTAATATCACCAGAACATTAAATTTTTGCATCATTCCACTATGCAAATTAATGTCCTTTGAGCAGGTTTTCAAAGTTTTGTGTTGTTATGAAAGCCATTTCCTCTAAGGACTTATCATATACATCACTTAGGGCTTTGGCTACATACGGAACGTATTTTGGCTCATTTGTCTTACCGCGATATGGCACAGGTGCCAAATATGGACTATCAGTTTCAATTAAGACACGGTCTAAAGGTACTTGCTTAGCCACATCACGTAAATCTTGCGCATTTTTAAAGGAAACAATGCCTGAAAACGACACATAATAACCACAATCTAACACCGCTTTGGCGGTTGCCCAGTCTTCAGTAAAGCAATGTAATACACCATGCGTCGATTTTTCCGCACGGATAATATCTACTGTATCTTGCTTGGCAGCACGGGTATGTACCACCACAGGTTTTTTTACAGCTTGTGAAGCATGAATATGCCGTGCAAAACAGGCTTTTTGCTCTGCGACAAAATCGGTACTGTGAAAATAGTCCAAACCTGTTTCGCCCAAAGCCCAGACTTTGTCTGCTTGTGCTAAAGCAATCAGTTGCTCGGTGGTGGCACGCGCCATATTTTCAGCATTTTCACAAGGATGCACACCCACGCTATAACCAACATCGGCATGGCGTGCTGCAATTTTTGACAATGCAATATGATCGTCTAAATCGACAGAGATACCCATAATTTTAGACACACCCGCTAGGCGTGCCTGTGCAATTGCTGCATCTAAGTCACCATCATAAGGGCTTAAATCCAACATCGTTAAATGACAATGTGTATCTACAAACACGATTTTTTCCTAAAAGCAAACAACCTACATAGTGTAACTGTTACGGTTGTCAGACTTAAGCCCCGCAAGGATTCTTTCGGCTTCAGATTTGTAATAAACGCCTTTTTCACCGCTCAGTTGAATGCCAAAGCCCTGCAATTTGATGCCGTTTTGCTTTTGCGAAATCCAGATGACTTTTCCTGTAAGTGGAATTTTTTGTGATTGTTCAGGCAAAGTTGCAAGCACGAAGATTTCTTCACCCATTTTTACAGGTTGTTTTGAGGGTACAAATAAGCCACCGCCCACAACGTATGGCATATAACTTAAATATAGCGTTTCGACATCAGGAATATTGGCCTGAATAATACCGCCCATACGTGGTTGCATCATGTTCCCCTTAAATATTCATCAACTTAATACATAATTGATCAAGCACTAGATTACTTTGCACGTTTTGCTCAAGCATTGGCTTGGCTTGCTGTAATTCTGCATATAAACCAAACAGACTTTCTAAGTCATATTGTTCAGCCAAATGCTGCAAAGTGGTGCTTAAATCCAAATTTTTAATGCTTTGATTTAGCTTGACACAAATTAAATCACACAACAAGTATTCAAACATCTGACTAAAATCAGTAAAGCTCAGCGCCTTGTTCCACTTGGTTGCGATTGCCATCGGCATATTTTTTTGCGTTACCAGTTTAGACCAGTCTTTGAGAAAATCTGTACGCTGTTCCAGCCATTCTGCCTGTGCCAACTGCAAAGCCTGCAATGGCATTTGATTAGACAAATTCATCAACAATTGCTGTTTGTTCGCATCTAAATCGGGCAAATGCTGCTGCAAATATGCCGTAGCCTGTGCAGCATCAATACGGTCTAAAGCAAAATGCTGCAAACGGCTACGAATGGTTGCAGGTAATTTAAGATAATGATCTGCCAGCAAAATAATCACGATGCGATCACCCGGTTCTTCGAGGGTTTTCAGCAACGCATTGGAAGATGCAATATTTAAGGCTTCAGCAGGTTCAATCACAATCACCCGCCAGCCATCTACCGTTTGCTGGACAAAAGGTAATAAATCACGGATCTTCTCGATCTTAATTTTCGCGTTTTGCTTTTTATTCTCTTCATCGGTGCTGATATAGACATAATTCGGATGTGTATCTGATTTTAACCACTGACAACTGCTACATTCACCACAAGGCTGTGACTGCACATCACGCTGTTGGCATAAAATCCAAGCCACAAATTGCTGTGCAAAGGCTTCTTTACCACAACCCTGTTTGCCAAAAAACAATAAACCATGCCCCATTTTGGGAAATCGCCCTGTCAGGTTTTCCCAAACTTGTTGCTGCCAAGGATATACTTGTCCAATTACATCACATTGCATGGTCGGTGATTCACTCACTCAAAATGGGCAATATCCATTGCATTTAAACGGTCTAAGTCTGCTTGGGTATCTACACCCGGTGGTAAATTGGCTTCTGCAACTGCAATGGCAATACGATGTCCATTTTCCAAGACACGCAATTGCTCTAGGCTTTCCAGCTTTTCCAATGTTCCCATTTCCCAAGTCACATATTCTTGCAGCAATTCCACACGGTACGCATACAAACCTAAATGGCGATACGCATGTGCATGCAATTGTGGTGTCGCTGCTTTCGCACCATCACGGTCATAAGGAATCGTGGCACGGCTAAAATACAAAGCCTGATTGTGTTTAGACATGACCACTTTAACAATGCTGTCGCGAGTAAATTCATCTAGTTGCTGAATCGGCTCACATAGCGTAGACATCGAGCATTCAGGTTGAGCTTCTAACAACTGCGCCACTTGTTGCACCAATTGCGCAGGCAAAAGTGGCTCATCGCCCTGCACATTGACGATAATATCGTTTTTATCCCAACCTTTAATGCGCGCCACTTCACTTAAACGATCTGTACCTGATGGATGGTCTGCCGAAGTCAGCACTACATCTACACCTTCGGCACGGCATAATTCTGCAATACGAGCATCATCGGTCGCCACACACAAGTCATCAAAACCTGCCACTTTTTTTGCTTGATCAACCACACGTAAAATCATGGCACGACCATGAATTTCCAGTAAAGGTTTGCCTGGCAGGCGTGAACTAGCATAACGTGCAGGGATAACAATGTGCTTCATAATTTTCCTTATCATGGTCTTTCAAGCAGGTTTAAACCCAATTGTTTCAATTGTTGATGTAAGGTGACATAGCAGGCCGATGACAATACTGCATCTACAGGTACAACCCAAATTTCACGCTGAAAATCTGGATATTGTTTTAACAGAGGCAATAACTTTACTGCATCTTTTTCTGTGGTAATCATCGGTTGCGAATCTTCAAACTGCAAATCGGTAATTTCATAGTCATGGTGGTCTGGAAACTCATGGCATTGAAATTGGGTCACACCCATCGACTCTAAAGTTTTATAAAACCGCTCAGGAAAGCCAATGCCCACGACAGCATAAAAATTTTGGGTCGGATCAAAAATTAATTCTTGTGCGGGATGCAATAAGTATGGCGCTGCAACGGCCAAATGCATATTTAATTCAGAACTCGGTTGCGCTGCATGTTCAATCACCGTGGCATGCTCTAATCGAGATTTTGGTTCACGCAAATAACCTTCGGGCAATATTTTCTCGTTACCCAAACCACGATTATTATCTAAAACAATCCATTCCAATTGACGGTTTAAAGCCAAATGCTGCAAACCATCATCACTAATAATTAAATCCAATTCATGCTGTGCAAGTAACAATTCAATACTTTTTTGACGATTTGGCCCCACAGCCATCGGTACGCCTGTAGATTGCACAATCAAAGTCGGTTCATCGCCCACTACGTCAACATTAGCGTCAATGCTGACATAGGCTGGAAATGGGCCTTTTCCGCCATAACCACGGCTAATCACGCCAACACGAACATCTAAACTTTGTAGATATTTGACCAAGTGAATCAGCAAAGGGGTTTTGCCGCTGCCACCCACAGTAATATTGCCAATCACCATCACAGGTACGGGCGCGGTATAAGCGGTTTTAATACCTGAACGATATAAGTTTTGATTGAGCAAACTCACGCCACGGTACAATAAAGACAAGGGCCTAAGCACAACCAGCCATTTGGCCTGTTGCTGCCAAGCGTCCTGAATAAATTGTGCCAAAGACATGAATTAATGTTCCTCGAAGTTACGCTGATGCAACTGAAAGTACGCACCTTTTTGCGCCATGAGTTCCTGATGAGTACCTTGTTCTAAAATACGTCCCTGATCCATCACTACAATACGGTCAGCATTTTCGATGGTAGATAAACGGTGTGCAATGACAATGGTGGTACGGTCTTGCATAGCCGCATCAAATGCACGTTGAATAAAGTATTCAGATTCATTGTCTAAAGCACTGGTGGCTTCATCTAAAATTAAAATTGGTGCATTTTTTAAGATTGCACGTGCAATGGCAATACGTTGTCGCTGACCACCAGACAAATTCAAGCCTTGCGCACCTAATGCTGTGTCGTAGCCTTGCGGTAAAGCCATAATAAAGTCATGTGCATAAGCCGCTTTGGCTGCAGCAATCACTGCTTCATCACTCGCACCTTCAAGCTGACCATAGGCAATATTTTCACGTACCGTACGATTGAACAATACCACTTGCTGATTGACCATCGCAATTTGTGAACGCAGGCTATTCAGCTCAATGTCACTAATATCATGCTGATCAAACAAAATTTGCCCTGAGGATACTTCCTGAAAACGCACCAACAGATTGACCAATGAGGTTTTTCCCGCACCTGAACGCCCAACCAAAGCCACAGTTTCACCTGCTTTGACATCCAAGTTGAAATCATGAATGGCATGGTGACCATCGGAATACACCAAATTCACATTTTTAAATTGCAAATTACCTTTTAAGTCTGGTGTAAGCGTCCCGTGATTGTCTTCTTCAGGCATATCGAGCAGTTCAAAGACTGAATGCGCTGCTGCCAAACCGCGTTGTAATTTTTCATTAATATCGGTAAGAGCTTTAATTGGCTTGCTCAACATACCTGCGGCAGTAATGTAGGCTACAAACTCGCCTGCTGAAATATCACGTAGAATTTCTGGGCGTAAGGCAATCCAGATAATAATTGCCAAAGCAATGGACATAATGAACTGCACCACAGGGCTGTTCAATTGCTGCACTGCCACCATCTTTAAACCACGACGCAGGTTTTCTAAAGAGTTTTCTTTAAATCGGCTTTGTTCATAGGTCTGACCACCAAAACCTTTGACGACCAAATTACCATTCACCGTTTCTTGCACCACGTGGTTTACATCCCCCATGGTGTCTTGTACTTGAATAGATAAACGACGCATGCGTTTTGCAGCTTTACGAATCAGCAAGCCAATTAATGGGCCAAATACCAATATACATAAGGTCAAACGCCAGTTGGTATACAGCAAATAGCCGAGCAAGCCGAGTGTAATCAAACCCTGTTGTACCAATGTACGCAGCGATTCTGTAGATGCAGCGGTCAACTGCTCTACGTTATACATAATTTTGGCAGTAATGTGCCCACTGGTATTATCTAAGTAATACTGTGCAGGTAAACGCAGCAATTTAGCAAAGACTTCCTGACGGATATTGAATACCAAATTACGTGAAATCACTGCGGTATAGTAACCGCCAATAAAAGTTCCCAAACCACGGAAAAACATCAGTGCAATGACTAATAGCGGAAATAGTGTGGTGAAAGATTGGTCACGCTCCTGAATGGCATTAATAATTTTTTCCAAGAGTTTTGCCACAGATACTTCTGTGGCTGCATTAATGGCGAAACCGATAATCACCAAGATTGCCAAGCCCCAAAATGGGAGCAAATATCTCAGAAGACGGCGATAGACCTGTAAATCCTTCTTCACTAATAACCTCGAGTTGGGACTTTCGTACTGATATTGATGTTGACGAAACCAAGTTGTCCTGCGACATCCATAACTCGAATCACATCTTGATGAGTGGCTTTGGCATCTGCAGCAATGATAAACATTAAATCACGTCGATCTTGAGAAATTTGTTTAATTGCTGTGCTCAAATCTGCCACTTCCTTAGTCGAAAGTGCCTGACCATTGACAGAATAATGCCCTGAAGAATCTACCACGACTTCAATTTTATGTTCATAAGATTTTGGTGGTACGCCTTGCGCATCTGGCAAAGTTAAATTCATACGGCTAAATTGGTTAAATGTGGTCGAAAGCAACAAAAACACCAGGATGAACAGTAAACAGTCAATCATTGGAGTCAGGTTAATATGAATATCTTCAACTTGCGAGCGTTTGAATTTCATAAACTCACCTTAGCTTACTTTTTTCACATCTTGCACATCCGCATCAAGCTGATGAGGTTGACTCTGATGAAATAATCCTGCGTGAAACAAAGTCGCTTGCTGCTCTAACTCAGCAGTATATTCTTGCACCAAACGCTGAAAATAACGATAGGCAAATAAGGCTGGAATTGCAATTAACATACCTGCAGCAGTGGTAATTAAGGCTTTAGAAATCCCTGGAATCATTAAGGTTGGATTACTTGCACCCACATCAATCACTAAAAATGATTCAATAATCCCTAGCACTGTACCCAATAAACCCAATAATGGCGCAACTGCACTGAGCGTACCCAAGAAGTTGATATTTTTTTCTAAATAACCAATTTCTTGTGAAGCTGTCGCTTCCATTTGTGCACGCGCATAGTGTTCTGATTGTTGTTTATTACGCGCACCCGCCTCAAAAATACGACCTAGTGTACTGTTTTTTAAGCTGGCACTTTGATTCAGTTGTTGCAACGCAGTCGCTAAACTTTGTCCGCGGTTGAGCAACAACGCATTGGGCAAAATACCCGTACGCTTTAAACGCATAAAACGCTCAATGGTAATTGCAACGGTAAATACCGAGCACAATACCAACGGCAGCATCAGCCAGCCACCTGCTTTTACCAATTCCCACATTCGCTTTCCCCAATAAAATACGAATTAAAATTAATCGGACAGGCAAATATTTAAAATACCATCCAGCTCTTCCAGAGAGTGATAACTGATGGTCAATTTGCCCTTACCTTGCTTGTTATAATCAATTTTAACATCTGCACTAAAACGCTCAGAAAGACGTTGCGTGAGTTGTTGAATATCAGGCGCAATAGCCGTTTTCGGCTTTTCTTGTTTTGGCGCATTAAAGTCACGTACCAACTGTTCGGTTTGACGTACCGATAAATTCTTTTCAATTACATGCTGCGCGACTTTGAGCTGATCTTTAGCTTTCAAAGTTAAAATAGCACGTGCATGACCCATATCTAGCAAGCCTTGCTGCATCAACTCTTTAACAGGCTCAGCCAAAGTGAGTAAACGCAATAAATTACTGACCGTGGTACGTGCTTTACCTACTGTTTCGGCAATTTCTTGATGACTCAAGCCAAACTCATCGTGAAAGCGTTGTAACGCCATTGCCTGATCAATTGGGTTGAGGTCTTGACGCTGAATGTTTTCAATTAATGCCAAAGCAATCGCGACCTGATCGGTCAAATCACGCACAATTGCAGGAATTTCAGTTAAACCTGCCAACTGTGCAGCACGCCAGCGACGCTCACCTGCAATAATTTCATAAGGATGTTGTTCGTCATCTATCGGACGAATCACAATTGGCTGCATTACACCATGTTTTTCAATAGATGCCCCCAACTCCTGTAAATCTTGCTCTTGAATAAAGCGACGCGGTTGATATTCACCACGTTTTAATAAATTGACATCAATTTGTTTTAGCTGACCATGATCTAAAGATTGCACTTCAAGTTGTAATTTTTCTTTCTGGATTGACCCCAATAAGGCATCCAAACCACGACCTTTGGCTAATCCGCGTTTTTTTGTGGTCATGCTTTACTTCCTTTTTTCACTTTGCTTTTTTTCAACATTTCAGCTGCTAAATTCAGGTAGGCAACTGCACCCTTCGAGCTTTTTTCAAAATAAATGACGGGTAAACCGTGTGCAGGTGCTTCTGCCAAGCGTACATTACGCGGAATCACGGTATCGTATAATTTTTTACCAAAATAGTGCGATAATTCTTCAGACACGTCACGGGTTAAGGCATTACGCGCATCATACATGGTACGCAATACGCCAATAATTTCTAAATCAGGATTGAGTGCTTGTTGAATACGGTCAATGGTTTGCGTCAGGTCAGCCAAACCTTCAAGTGCATAATATTCGCACTGCATTGGAATGATTACACTTTGCACTGCTGCTAAAGCGTTTACTGTAATTAAGCTTAAACTTGGTGCACAGTCGACAATAATATAATCAAAGTCTTTGGCAACTTCTTGCAAGGCATTGCGCAAAATAAACTCACGCCCCTCTTGCTCAGCAATCACCAATTCAACCCCAGCCAAATCACGATTGGCACCCAAAACTTTATAACCAACTTCTGCCTTGCTAATTGCAGTTTCAATCGGCACTTCGCCCAACAATACATCGGTCACTGAATACAGCAAATCATTTTTTTGAATGCCTGAACCCATGGTGGCATTGCCTTGTGAGTCCATATCGACCAATAAAATGCGCTTTTTCAAAACAGCCAAAGATGCTGCCAAATTTACTGCGGTTGTGGTTTTTCCGACACCACCTTTTTGGTTCGCAATCGCAATAATTTGTGCCATGATCACCCCAGTCCTTTGAAAATTAGATACGTTTTAATAAAAGTAAATGACGTTGTTCGTCTAAGCGCGGAACTTTGAGCTCGATAATTTCACAGCTGAATTCATCTTTCAATGCCTCTACTTCATCGGCAGGAATCAAACCTTTCATAGATGCAATAATACTTTGCTCATGCATAAATGGTTTTGACGCGGCTACAAAGTCAGTTAAAGATGCAAAAGCACGACTGGTAATTACATCAAACTGACCTAACTCGCGGATGCTGTCTTCATTTTCAACACGGGTCTGAACTGCCACGACGTTTTTCAGTTTTAAATCGGCAATAAACTGTTTTAAGAAACGAATCTTTTTACCATTCGAGTCCAATAACACGCAATCGCGCTCAGGCTGACACAAGGCAATAATCATGCCCGGCATACCACCGCCAGTACCAATATCCAGTAAACGACCTGCAGGCAAATCTTTGAGGATGCTCAGACTGTCTAGCAAATGCTTCACTAGCATTTCTTTCGGGTCACGAATTGCAGTGAGGTTGTACGCTTTGTTCCATAGCACCAAAGCATCTTGGTATTTGAGTAATAAATTTAAAGCCTCATCACTGAGCTCTAAACCTAAAGCCTGACTACCTTGCTTGAGTTCCTGAAAAAACGAATGCATCACAATTCACATCTCGAAAAAGTTAATGGAAGTATACCGATTTATAGTTGCAGTCATAGGGGCGAATGCTTAGTGAATATGCACTTAAGCGTACACACCCTGCTGAATTTGTTGATCTAGCGCATTTAATCGTTCAGGAGTGCCAACATCCACCCAAACACCCTGCAATTTCTGTGCAGAAATTTTTTCTTGCTGCATGGCTTGTTTGAGCAATGGCGCAAGCGGACGTTTGCCCGATTCCAAACCGTTAAACATTTGCGGATGCATCACCGCCACGCCACTATAAGTCAGATTTTCACCTGAGCGTGCTTGCTCAAAAGTATAGGCTTTGTTTGCAGCCAAAGTGAAATCACCTTGCGGATGCTGCACAGGGTTTTCCACCAAAACCAAATGTGCCAAGTCGTCTTGAAGCTGCACATTTAATAGTGGCGCAAAATCCATGGTGGTCCAAACATCGCCATTCACCAATATAAAAGGTTCATTGCCCAATAATGGCAACGCATTGATGATGCCACCTGCAGTTTCTAAGCCTTCGCCTTCATGCGACCACAAAATTTTCACACCAAACTGAGAACCATCACCCAAAGTATCTGCAAGTTTTTCACCCAACCATGCCGTATTGATGACAATTTCCTGCACACCCATCTTTTGTAATTTTTCGATGTGCCACACAATTAGAGGTTTTCCACCGACTTCCAATAAAGGTTTAGGCGTATGCAGTGTTAAAGGACGCATACGATTGCCCATTCCTGCGGCAAGAATCATGGCTTTCATTTAGGCAACCACCTCATACTGACCATATTTGGCTGTAAATTTTGGCATTAGTGTCGTGTGAATAAAGTGCATAAATGGTTGTAATTCTGAATAAGGCTTACTTTCTTCAAGTAAATACCACATCACGCGCGGTAAATCTTTGAGATAACCCGATTTGCCATCACGTTCAAACAGGCGCACAAAAATACCTAAAATTTTGATATGGCGCTGAATTGCCATCATATCGGCATCTTTTTTAAATTGTTCAAAATCACGATCTTGCTTAGATGCTGCTGGCAACAAGTCATAGAACATTTTAAACCAGCGATACACACGCTCAGCATTCCACTGCACATAAGCATCACGTGTAATTGAAATCAGGTCATAGGTGTCTGCACCAATCACTGCATCCTGAAAATCAATTACACCTAGCTCGGTATCATCATTAATTTTCATTAAGTTCCGACTATGAAAATCACGATGTACTATCACTTGTGGCTGCGCCAAAGCAGCATTGGCCAAAATCGCAAATGTACGTTTAATTAATGCACTTTCTTCAGCCGTTGGCTGAATCTGTAAAGCGGGCAATAACCAGTCGGTGAGTAGCTCCATTTCACTGATCAACTTGTCATACGAATATCCAGGGAAATGTGCCGCACCATCAATCGCTTGTAATTGAATCAGTTGCTTAAAACACTGTGCATAATAGTCATCTACAGTCTGATCATTCAGCAAGGTAGATAATAAGACATCACCAAAATCTTCCAACAGCAAAAAGCCTTGTGTGAGGTCTTTGGCCACAATTTTGGGTACACGCACAGCATTGGCAGCAAAAAATTCATCAATCGTGACAAAAGGACCACAATCTTCTTTTTCTGGTGGTGCATCCATAAGCATAAATGTTTTATTATTCAATTTGATTCGTGCGTAACGACGGAAACTTGCATCGCCTGCTAAAAAATGAGTTTCAAATTGATCTGAACCAAGTACAGATGTTATCCATGTTTGTATCAATTGTTCGCGTTGTGTATTCATTTGCAATAAATTCTAATACAGGCTGAGTTTTTAAAGTGTTAAGTGTAGCTACTTCTGCGCTTTTTCTCTATGATGCGACAATAATTAATTGCGATTAAGCACTCTTGGTTGATGAGATAAATGAAGCATCAGTTTAAATTTAATCCTTTAGCGACTGCGGTCTTAACTCTGTTATGTGGTCACTCTGTTTCCAGTTATGCACAGACAGCAGATCAGGCTTCATCGGTCAGTCATATTGACAACCAACGGCTTAAACAAAGTATTCAAGAGACTTACCCAGGTCAGCAATTCTTTGAGCAATATTATGTTGATAAAGCAACGCCCGAAGCGCAACAACAATTTGGTAACACAGCCAGCTCGGCTTATTGTAAAGGTGCTTGGCTGACACCTATCAGTTCAAATACAGTTGCTGTAGACGCTGCAGAAGCAACCTCTACCGTTACTGCCGATTATGGTCACTATGACCCAAATGGCGATTCCGTCTTAGAAGGCAATGTCCTGATTGACCAGCAAGGCCGTCAAATTCGCGCCGATAAAATTACCATTGATCAGACCCAAACCTTTGCCAAAGCCGAAGGTCGTGTTCAAATGGCACAAGCTGGTTTACTTGCGCAAAGTGATGAAATTAACTACAACCTTAAAACTCAGCAAGGCGATTTAAATAACAGTTTTTATATTGCTGAAGAACAGCATGCTCATGGCATGGCAGAAAAAATTGCACGTACCTCAACCAATACCATGGTACTCAATAACGCCACCTACAGCACCTGCCCGCCCGAGCAAGCGCCAACCTGGAAAATTCAAGCCAACGAAATTAAGCTCAATCAGGAAACTGGACGCGGTGAAACACGCGGTACAAAACTATATGTAAAAAATGTACCGGTCATGGCTGTGCCTTATTTTAACTTTCCGATTGACGACCGCCGCACGACAGGTATTTTGACCCCAAGTTTTGGTTTTACCAATGATGGTGGTGTCGAACTTTCTGTACCTGTGTATTTGAACCTAGCACCTAATTACGATGCAACCGTTAGCCCGCGTTATATTGCAGATCGTGGCGCGATGCTAGAAGGTGAATTCCGTTATTTAACTGAAAATTTTGGTTCAGGTAAAATTTGGGGCGGTTATTTAGCATCGGATGCCAAATATGATGACCAAGACCGTAAAGACTTACATTTTTTACACGGTTGGCAAATCAACGAACAATTTTCAACCAACTTAGAATATAACTATGCATCGGACAAAGACTACTTTGCCGATTTAAATAACAACCCGAACTCTAAAACCGACCTAAATTTACGTCGTGCTTGGGAGTTGAATTATCGTAATGGCATACCGGGTTTAAAAGCACAGCTCAAAGTTGAAGATTTCCAAACCCTGGATAAGACGATTCCATCTGTGGATCGCCCTTATGCACGCCTACCACAATTTTTATTGAACTATAAAACGGGCAATCCTCAAGGCTTCCAAGTCGAATTTAATAACGACACAGCTTACTTCAAAAAAGATCTAGCTGCGCAAGATGGGGAACCAAGTGGTACGCGTATTTATAATGACTTTGCAGTGCGTTACAACTACCGTAACCCGTGGTCATTTGTGATTCCAGAAGTATCGTTACGCAACATCAACACCTTCTATGATAAAGAAACTCTAAGTACAGACACGTATAAATCTTCAAGTAAAAGTGAGTCGGTTACTGTTCCGCAATTCACTTTAGACACAGGGATTACCTTTGAAAAAGATGGTCGCTTCTTGCAAGCCATTACCCCGCGCGCGTTCTATGCCTATGCACCGTACCGCAATCAAAACGACCACCCAAACTTTGACTCTGCAACAGCTTCGATTAATTATGACCAGTTGTTCAGTCCAAACCGTTTCTATGGTCATGACCGTTTAGAAGACAACAACTTTTTGTCTTTGGGTTTAAACTATAGCCTATTTGATGAAATTGGTTTGGAACGCCTTAGAGCAGGAATTGGTCAAAGTTTTTACTTTGAAGATCGTCGTGTCACGCTGGATAATACCGAAGACGAATTTAATACGGAAAACCGTACTGGGCCAATTGTTAGCCTAACCAGTCAGCTAAGCCAAAACCTTAGTGTAGGTGCCAATGCTGCATGGATGTCAAATGGCGACAATGCACAGCGCAGTGTCAATATGCTTTACACGGGTGATCAAGGCAACTTATATAGCTTTGGTTATATTAACCGCCGTGTTATTCCAAACCGTCAAGATCATTATGATCAAGTCGTGGCATCGTTTATTCAACCTATTCACAACAACTGGCGCATTTTAGGTCATGCTCAATATGACCTAGACAACAGCGTTGCGCGTGAATATTTGCTAGGTGTGAACTATGAGTCGTGCTGTTGGGGCATCTCAGTCTATGGTCGCTCTTACTATAACGACTTGGATGATGTGACGGATGCGGGCGTTAAACCCAAACGTGCCATTATGGCAGAGTTAAATTTAAAAGGTTTAGGCAGTTTCAATAATAAACTTGCATCTTTACTTGAAAACCGTATTTTAGGTTTTAATAAAATTAATCAATCTTGGACACAACGTTAATGAAAATAGAACAGTTAAAACGATTTTTAAAAGCATCTACCTTGGCACTTTGCATGACAGCAGCGCTGCCTGCATTTGCTGCGAATGATCAAATTGTGGCTGTAGTTGACAATAGTGTCATTTTAAAAAGTGATTTAGCGCAAAGCGTGGTTGAACTCAAACAACAACTTGAAATGCAAAAGCGCCCTGTTCCGCCACAACACATTTTAGAACAACAAGCTTTAGAACAACTGATTGTACGCCAAGCGCAATTAGAACAAGTCAAACGCTATAACATTAAAGCTGATGAAAAATCCCTGAATGAAGCTGTGTTAAAAGTTGCACAGCAAAATGGAAGCAATAGCTTAGAGGCTTTTCAGCAAAAGTTAGATAAATCATCTCCTGGCAGTTATGCGTTTTTACGTAATCGTATTGCCGAAGATTTAGCTATGAATCGTTTGCGTCAGCAAGTGGTGATGTCACGTATTCAAATTAGCGATCAAGACGTTGATAACTTTCTTAAAACCCCACAAGGTCAGGCTGCCTTAGGCAACCAAGTCCATATTTTGCATGTGCGTGTTTCTGGAGCAGAAAATGCCGCACAAGTTGCGCAACAAGTCAAAGCTGAATTGGCGCAGAACAATGACATTCAAGCCATTAGTAAAAAATATACAGGCAATGGTGTAACCGTTCAGTCTGCAGACATGGGTTTACGTAACTTGACCGATATTCCCGCGGAACTTGCTGCACGTATTACGCCATTAGATGTGGGGCAAACCAGTGAACTGATTGAAGTCCGTGATGGTATTCATGTCGTAAAATTACTGGAGCGCAAAAGTACTGAGCAACGTGCACTAGTTCCACAATATCAAACTCGACATATCTTGATTCAGCCAAGTGAAGTCGTAAGCCCTGAAAATGCGAAACACATGATTGACAGTATTCACAACCGTTTAAAAGCGGGTGAAGACTTTGCAACCTTAGCAGCGACGTTCTCTAATGACGCTGGCTCTGCACGTGATGGTGGTAGCTTGGGTTGGGTTAATCCTGGGGTTATGGTACCTGAATTTGAAAACCAAATGAAAAATACTGCAAAAGGTGAAATTAGCGCACCATTCCAAACCCAGTTTGGTTGGCATGTACTGCAAGTGACCGATACACGCCAGCAAGATATGACTCGTGAATACCAAGAACGTATGGCACGTCAAATACTAGGTGAACGCCAGTTTGATACTGAATTGGACAGTTGGTTACGTGAAACACGCAACAATGCTTTTGTAGAAATCAAAGACCCAAGCCTAGATCGTAAAAAGAACTCCTAAGCGCATATAGCTTTTAGAGCTTTAGATCACAATCAAAACCAGTGCCACCGCACTGGTTTTTTTATTTGCAAGGGTATCTGCTCAAACTTATGTCCTCATCCGTTCGACTTTCATCAAGAAAAGTTTTTATTTTCTATTAGTTCCAATGGTAGCTGCAATTCTCCACACTCTTCTTCTGGCTCAGATGGGATAGTAATTTTGACTTGATTATTTAACTGCCATACTCCTTTTACAGGTTCAAATAACTTGTATTTAAGCTGAAAAATACGCTCTTCATCTGGCATTAATTCAACTTTTTTAATAATGGAACACTGCATCTCAGGAAATAATTGATCTTTTGTTTCAGTATTATAAAAATCTAAAGGCACATTGCAATCAGGATATTCTAATATCACTTTATCCGAATAATTATTAAGAAAAGATAATTTAATCTCTATAGGAGTACCTTTATCTTTATCAACTTTTAGATCATACGAAGCATCTTTACGTAAATCTGTTTTTTGATATAAATCCAAAAATTGAATTTCACGAACGACTAGACCATACAAATCAGTTGCAGCCCCAGATAGTCTTAACGTATATTGATCCTGTTTAAAGACATCATCACTATTGCTGTCGTTAGCATTCCCAAGACCAGGTGGAGGTGGAAGCCCATTACCTGTACCTTCTAAACTAGCTCCCCCTACACTAAAATCCTGTCCACAACCAATCATTGTTAAAAATAAAACATTAAAGCAAAATAGCTTAACCATTTTCTTCACGGTCATGTTGATAAACCCCAAATATAAAAGTTTTAGAAGCATCTAGCTTGCCTTCATCCTCTGTACATTTTTCAGAAGCTAGCTTGAGTAGTTGTAGTGAATATTCGTGCCACAATTTTAGACTTTGATCACGTAAAAACTGAACAGATGCTTCTGTTAAGCCATCCGCACACACAGCTTGTTCTAAAAAGTTTGTCTGATTATTTTCAAATAAATTATGTAAACCTGCAGCCAGATGGGATTGTAAATTTTTAATCAAAATTTTACGAGCTTCTTGTAAAGAAGGATCAGGAATAAACTGTCCTTTTTGCAAGAAAATATTACCCTCTTTTTCAAGTACTATGCCTAATCGGATCAACTCATTTAACACAGACCTAGGATGGCGTTCAGTAGATACTTTTTTTACCAGAATTTCGAAATTATTTTCTTCATCACTACTGAATGGTAAACATTCTCCCCAGCCTTCTGCTAACCACAAACCTATAACCCGAGAAGGAACACTAATTGGTTCAGAGATATTTGCTTCAGTCAAAGGCTTACCCGCCAGCTTTGTCTCTTTATATGCACTGACATCCTTACGGTGTAGACCAGATAATAAACTAATAGCAGAAATAGTAGGCTTTTGATCAATCCTTTCTAATTCTTGAAGAGCCTGTTGATAAAAAATTGGTTTTAAAGCAGCTGAAAATTCTGTATATCCAACACCAGAACGAATTAACCATTGGCTAAGATAATCCATGAGTGCAAGCACTTGCTTTAAATTAAACTCAGCATCATTAGTAGGAAGTTTAGTCATTACACCAACAGCAATAGAATTACAATTGAAATTTTCTCACTATTTTTAGTCTCTTACAAATTATATCAGATGAATTTTCATATCTTGTGAAATAAAAATACTCACAACCTGGCTCTCACTATATCACTTTTTAATTTTTTACTATTTAACGTTCATCTATTTACAACTGTTAATTAAATATTCTATCATAAAAATGCGAATTTTTCGCATCCCTAAACAAAGTATTCAATTTAAATAATCATCGTTAAGGAGTAAGTATGATGAAAATTTCACCCCTGATTCTTCTGTTTACCATTTATGCTAGTTCAACGTCTTCTTATGCTGGCTTTGCAGACAGTTTAAGAGATCTAAGAGGAACCTTAAGTCAAATTAACGAAACGACCAAAGAAGTAGCAGGTACAGCCAAAGAAATGACTAAGTTTCGTGGTAATGATGAAACATCTAAAGATATTGAACGTACTATAGGACAAAAATTAACCCCAAAACTAAACAACTTACCGCTTTATGAAACGTCTAATAAATCAAGCAAAGTAAAAACTAAGCTTTCTAAAAATTCTGACATTATTTATGCAGGTAATGTCAGCTCAAATGGATTAATAGAGGTGGTCCCACTTGTTTGAACAACTAAAAGCGTATTTATAAGTGATATTCCGCTCTAGTTAAGCCACCTTGTTTTGTTGGGGTAGCTGATCATAGTAAAACTCATTTGGTGTCATTTTGTCTAG
>NZ_JACAXD010000022.1:0-49053 GCF_013391485.1 Acinetobacter sp. SwsAc5 | reverse complement strand
TATATTAAAGCTGAAATGCTAATTTTTTATAATTTGTAATTATATGTAACTAATAGAACACAGATACCCTATTAGTCTCAAATTTGGGACTAGAGTCCACCATTAGATAACGTGGACTCTTTTTTATTGGGACATTTTTTTCAGAGAAGATGATATTTCTTTTAGTGATTCTTTAATTTCACGCTGGAAAGTAGATTCACTTATATCAACATCTGAAAACTCCATAGGATTAATAATGACTTTATTAACTATCTTTCTTTTACAAAGTTGTAGGGCTGTACGGCTATAAAAAGTAATCTCTACTTCCAAAGGCTTATTATCTAAAGCCTCTTTCAGTCCACCAAACTGCCCCCATGAATAAACTATTTTTTCATCAGGGAATAATATTGATAAACCACTAATTAAAGCACCTGATTCATAATTTTTCTTAGGATCTCTTAAACCTGTTATGCCATAAGCTTTCTCAGGAATACCAGTAGGACTAGAAAATTTAATATCTCTAGCAATTCCCTTACCGATATTATGAATAACAAGATTAATCATTGTAGGTCTTGTTAAATCTACTTTTGCATAAACAACAACATCACCAATAGAATTATTGTAATAAACAATATAAGCAACGATCAGTGATGTAAGTGCAACAATTAAAGTTAGTATGTCAATCATTTTCGATCTTAGTCATTCTGAAGTCGCATAACTTCATTTTATGTTAAATAAATAACACCTGTCATTTTGTTCATTATTTCTGATGTGGCTTTGATGGCTTAAGTCGTAAAATTGAAATTAGATGTTTTTGTATAGATCCAAGTGTTAAGTCATCATTACGGTTTTACGTACCACACCATTGGCACGTGAAAAAGTTGAAAGCTTATATTTGTATGTCTTACGTCAAAAAGCCAAACAAAAATCGTAGCTATCAAAACTCAGCATAATATTTTATACCAAACAGAAAACTAAACTTATTGAATAGCCAATGATTTTGTAGATACCTTTCAATTAGTGGTAGACTGCCACCACTCTCCTGGCAAAATTTAGTCTATATCCCTATGGTTTATTTAAAAACTTATTTTCTATCTTTACTAGACTGTATGATCAAAATCATACTGGCACTCAACACTGTAAATTTGAGAATGAATCTGTACGTACAGACTCATTCCCTATCTATAAAGATATTAGAAATAGCTACATAGAGTTTATTTCTAGTTTATTCAAATTAGTCGTTCAAATTAGGCTTTACTATGGATGAACAATAATTTTTACAGCCGATTCATTATTATGAATCAACGTTTCAAAGCCTTTAGAAACAAGATCATCTAATGCAATACGTTGGGTAATAAAAGGTTCTAGATTAATCTTACCTTGCTCGACTAAACGGATAGTTTCCTGATGATCATTTACATAAGCAATCGTGCCACGAATATCTAGCTCTTTCATCACCACACTATGTACATTAATTGTGGCAGGATGGCTCCAAATAGAAACGATAACGACTACACCAGTTGGTTTCATTGCTGCAACGAGTGTATCCATGACTTTATTGACACTACTACATTCAAAAGCGACATCTACACCGCGGTCTTCTGTAATTTTCATTACCTCAGCAACTACATCAACCTTAGATGGGTCTAGTACATAATCGGCAACACCCGCTTCTATCGCTTTTTCTTTACGTTTTGCACTCAGTTCAGTAATGATGACCGTGAGACCTTTAGCCTTTAAAATAGCAGATAAAAGTAAGCCTATTGGGCCTGCTCCACCAACCAGTGCGATATCGCCAGCTTTTGCGCCACTTCTGACATAGGCATGATGACCGACAGATAAAGGTTCTATCAATGCTGCTTGGTCTAAAGGAATATCATTTGAAATAGGATGAACCCAACGCCGCTGAACTGCAATTTTTTCAGAAAGACCACCACCGCGTCCGCCTAAACCAATAAAGTTCATATTTTTTGATAAATGATACTTATCATTGGGGCCAGTCGGGACATCATCCGCAATAATATAGGGTTCAACTACGACATGTTGTCCAATTTGGATATCGTCTACACCCTCACCAACTGCATAAACTACGCCTGAAAATTCATGTCCCATTGTTACAGGTGCAGATTCTCCCGAAATTGGATGTGGATGACCACAAGGTGGAATAAAAATAGGGCCTTCCATGAATTCATGTAAATCTGTACCGCAAATACCGCACCATGCAACTTGAATTCCAACTGTGCCTGGAAGTACTTTCGGTTCAGGGATATCTTCAATTCGAATATCCCCTCGATCATAAAAACGAGCTGCTTTCATTGTGTATTCCTTATGTTGATATTAACGGTAAACCATTCCACCATCTGTCAAAATAGACTGACCTGTAATATAGTTTGCATCCTCGCTGGCTAAAAATACAACTAATGCAGCCACGTCATCTGGTGTTTCAGCACGTCCTAAAGCAATACCATCTACATATTTTTTATACGTTTGACCAATTGGTGCACCTGTAATTTCAGAGAACCGCTGATCTATTTCGACCCACATGTCTGTACCAACAACACCCGGACAATAGCTGTTTACCGTAATTTTAGCACTGGCATATTCTTTAGCCGCAGCTTGCGTCAATGCACGAACTGCAAATTTAGTTGCCGAATAAACACCGAGCAAAGCAAAACCTTCATGACCTGCTATTGAGCATGCATTAATAATTTTTCCAGCCTGTTGGCGTTGTTTAAATTTATTTGCTGCGGCTTGAATCCCCCAAAGTACACCACCGACATTGATGTTCATAATTTGGGTAAATTCACTCGGCGTTACTTCTGCCAAAGCTTTGACTTGTGCAATACCTGCATTATTAATCATGATATCAAAACCATTAAGTGTCGATTCTGCATGATTAATAGCGTCACTGATTTGTATTGGATCTGAAATATCCGCAATAAATGTGGTGGCTTTTACGCCAAAGGCTTCAACCTCTTTTTGAACACTATTTAACTTTTCTTGATGAAGATCGACCAAGGCAATATGAACACCTTCTTGTGCTAAACGTAAGGCAATACCACGTCCAATGCCTTGTGCCGCACCCGTAATTAAAGCAACTTTGTTGTTTAAACCTCTAGGCATGTTGCGACTCCTTAAATATGGATTGCACGTTGCATCGCCGACAAGACCGACTCATGCATCGCCTCAGACAAAGTAGGATGAGGGAAAATGACCTGCGCTAAGCTTTCATCGGTAGCTTCTAGGTATTTCGCGATAGCAAAACCTTGAATGTGTTCGGTGACTTCATGTCCAACCATGTGAGCACCCAACAATTCACCCGTTTCCTGACTAAAAATGGTTTTAATAAATCCTGCGCTATCGCCCAAAGCCAATGCCTTACCATTGGCTTGCAAAGGAAACTTACCCACATTGATATTCAAGCCCGCAGCTTTCGCTTTCTGTTCTGTCAAACCAATACTGGCCACTTGCGGATGGGTAAAAATACAGCCCGGAATTTGTGTACGATCTAAAGCATGTACATGACTTAGGCCTGCAATTTTCTCCACACAAAGAATGGCTTCATGACTGGCTTTGTGTGCCAAACACGGTGCGCCTGCGACATCACCAATTGCATAAATGCCCACTACATTGGTTTTACACCATGAGTCGACTTTAATAAAACCATTCTCAAATTCAATTCCCAAAGCTTCTAGGCCAAGATTTTCAGCATTTGGTTTCACGCCAATAGCTGAAAGCACCTTTTCAACAGTAATGATTTGTACACCTGTGGCAGTTTCAATATGACAATGTACTTGAGCCTGATCAGTTTCTATTTTTTTTACAGTCGCTTCGGTTAAAACCTGCATACCCTGCTGTTCAAATTGCTTTTGTACATACTTCGCAACCTCAATGTCTTCGCTAGGAAGAATCTGCTTTGCAATATCAACCAAGGTGACTTGGCAGCCTAAGTCTTGGTATAGGCTTGCAAACTCACTGCCTATAGCACCCGAACCAATGACTAGTAAAGATTTTGGTAATTGTTCTGGAACTAAAGCCTCTTTATAACTCCAGACCTGATGGCCATCTACAGGAATATGAGGCAAATTGGCCGCACGTGCGCCTGTTGCGACAATAATATGCGGTGCAGAAATCTGCTGTTTTTGACCATTCGCATCTGTAAGCTCTAATTGCTCTTTGGCAATAAACTGGGCTGCTGCGTTAAAAACAGTGATTTGATTTTTTTTCAATAGTTGACCGATACCTTGCACCAGTTGCTCAGAAACCTGTCTGCTATGATGGACCAGTTTTTGAATGTCAAAATCAATCGCGTTAAGCGTAAAGCCAAACTGCCCTGCATGTTTGAACTGCTGCGCAAGCGCAGCTCCGCTCAATAAAGCCTTGGTTGGAATGCATCCCCAATTAAGACATACTCCGCCTAAGTGTTGTTTTTCAATGATTGCCGTTTTTAATCCCAGTTGCGCTGCGCGAATCGCAGCGACATATCCTCCAGGACCAGCACCAATAACCACAAGATCAAATTGTGTATCTGACATGACTATTCCTCCTACACCAAAATTAATGCAGGATTTTCGACAAACTGCTTAAATGCCGATAAGAATTGAGCACCCAACGCACCATCAATGACACGATGATCACAAGACAATGTTGCGGTCACCATTTCACGAACAACAATCTCATCATTTTCAACGACAGCACGTTTCTCTGCTGCACCTAAGGCTAGAATTGCACCTTGAGGCGGGTTAATAATGGCATCAAACTGTTGAATACCAAGCATGCCTAAATTGGAAATACTGAAACTGCCCCCTTGAAACTCATCAGGTGCCAATTTTCCAGTTTTGGCACGTGTCGCCAGATCACGCATATCATTGGAAATTTGCGCCAAAGATTTACGGTTCGCTGCTTTAATAATTGGCGTGATCAGTCCATTTTCGATGGCTACAGCAACCGAAATATCAGCCTGTTCAAACTGTAAAATCTGCTGATTCTCTTCATCAAACTGAACATTAACTTGTGGAACTTTAATCAGTGCAGCAGCAGCAGCTTTAATCAGCATATCGTTAATGGACAGTTTGACTTGCGGTACAGTACTGTTAATTTGCTGACGCAAAACCTGAACCGACTCAACATTTAAGTCTATCGTTAAGCGAAAATGTGGTGCATTGCGTTTTGCCGCTTGTAGCCGTGCAGCGATTGCTTTACGCATACCATTCATAGCTACGGTGGTGAATTTTGCAGACTCTGTTGGATGCGCATACTCAGTATGTTGAGCTTGTACAGGATTTTCCCGTTGATATACAGCTTCAACATCTTCCTTACAGACTCGTCCACGTGAACCCGATGCACGACAATCATGCAAATTAATGCCCCATTGTTTTGCCAAACGGCGGGCAACAGGTGTCGCTAGAACATAACTGTAATCTGCTTTAGATTTCGCGGCTTTCGTGCTGGCTTGATGACGTACATCTGGCCAAGAACCACCAGCAGCTTGAACTGCGGCCTGAATATCTTGAACACTGATACGGCCTTCACGTCCAGAACCCGTAATCTGAGCCAAGTTTACATTATGCTTTTCAGCCAATTTCAAGGCATGTGGCGTTGCAAAAATATCATCGCTTTGTTGGTAGCCTTGTAACTCATCAGGAATAGAATATCCGCCCTGAGTCACCGCTTTTGATCCATTACCCACACTGTTCTGTTTAGGAGCAGCTTGTACTTTGGTTTCAACTTGAGCCACATCGACTTTTTCAGGAACCGCTGCTACCGCTTTATTTTCAGTTACAGCAGGTGTTCCACCTAAAGACTGTGCAAATGCTTCAACTTCTGCATCGGAAACTTGAGCGTCTGCACAAATTGCAATGATTCCACCTACGACCAGTGTGTCACCATCGTTAGCAATAATTTTTCGTAGCAGGCCATCAAAAGGTGCCTCCAATACATTGACGATTTTTGTGGTTTCAATTTCACAAATTTCCTGTCCTTTACTAAATTGGGTACCTTCCTGAATCAGCCATTGGGCAATCGTGCCCTCTTCCATGGACAAACCCCATTTTGGGATTTCTAAGGTTTTAATTTCGCTCATCCTAAGCCTCCAACGTCTTACGTACAGCCTGTTCGATGCGTTCTACACTGGGTAGCCATTCTTTTTCTAATACTGGCGAAAATGGTACGGGTGAGTGTGGTGGAGTGACTAACTCGATTGGTGCTTTAAGATAATGAAAGCCTTTCTGGGCAATAAGCGCAGCCACATCATGTCCGAAACCACAACGTGCTGCTGATTCATCTACAATCACCACACGACCTGTTGAAGCTACTGACTCTAAAATGCCATCTTCGTCTAATGGTGAAATGGTTCTAGGGTCAACCACTTCAACCGAAATGCCTTCTTTTGCGAGCTTATCAGCGACTTCATTGGCACGATGCACCATCAAACTTAAGGCAATAATGGTGATATCTGTGCCTTCACGGGTGTAATTTGCGACACCAAAAGGAATAGTGTAGGACTCATCTGGCACTTCGCCCTTAATGTCGTACAACAACTTGTGTTCACAAAAGACTACTGGGTCGTCATCTCGAATGGCTTGAATCAACAACCCTTTTACATCATAGGCACTTGAAGGCACCACCACTTTTAAACCAGGCACTGAGGCAAACACGTTATATGGCGACTGAGAATGCTGCGCTGCTGCGGAAAAACCTGCACCAATCATGCCACGTACAACGAGTGGCGCTTTGGCTTTGCCGCCAAACATGTAGCGAAATTTAGCTGCTTGGTTATACAGCATGTCATAACACACGCCGTAAAAATCCATGAACATTAAATCTGCCACAGGTCTTAAACCCGTTGCAGCAGCACCTGCCGCCATACCAATAATCGCTGATTCTGTAATTGGAGTATCAATGACTCGTTCAGAACCAAATTCAGTCCATAAGCCTTTGGTTACACCAAGTACACCGCCAAAACCTTCCAGCTTATTATCATCGGTATTTTTACCACCATGTCCACCACGAACATCTTCACCGACCACAATGACACTTGGGTCTCGGCGCATTTCTAATTCAATTGCTTCTTTAATCGCGTTTCGATAACTTTTATTTGGCATTTTTCTACTATTCCTTTAGTAAGAGACGTATACATCGGTAAGTAACTGAGAAACTTCTGGGTACTTAGCTGCACGTGCCTTTGCAACGGCATCGTCTACATTGGCTTTAGACTGAGCGTCAATCGCATCGAGCTTGGCTTCGTCAATTTTGTCTTTGACTTTTTCGCGGAATATTTTCAATGGATCTTTATGTTCTTTGACATAATCCAGTTCTTCTTTAGAACGGATAAGCCCTGGATCACCTTCAAAATGTCCATAAAATCGGTTGGTTACCGTTTCAATCACACTCGGACCTTCACCACGGCGGGCACGTTCAATGGCTTTTTGTGCAACTTCATACACAGCAAAAAAGTCTGTTCCATCTACTTTTTCAGCGGGTAAGCCAAAACCTGCTGCTCGGCCTGCAATATCTTTACTGCCTACGGCATAATCATGTGCAGTACCTTCACCAAAACCGTTATTTTCAAAAACAAAAATGACAGGAAGCTTTAACACAACAGCCATATTAATGGCTTCAAAAGTTAAGCCCTGATTTGAACCGCCATCACCGGTAAAAGATAGACCAATCCCACCATTTTTGAGTGTTTTAGCACTTAAAGCTGCCCCAATAGCCAAAGGTGGACCACCACCCACAATACCGTTTGCACCGAGCATGCCTTTATCTAAATCCGCAATGTGCATTGAGCCGCCTTTACCACGACACAAACCATCATCTTTACCAAAAATTTCTAGCATCATGGCGTGAATGTCACAGCCCTTAGCAATACAATGTCCATGTCCACGGTGTGTTGATGTAATGAAGTCCTTATCTGTTAAATTTTCGCAAATCCCTACTGCAACAGCTTCCTCACCGCTATAGAGATGGATGAAACCTGGGATATCACCTGTATTGTTTTCATCGTGAAGTCGATCCTCAAATTCACGAATGTCGCGCATTCTTTTGTATGCTGCTAGCAATTGCTCTTCCGTTAATTGCATATCTTTGTTCCTTATTTACTACGCTTAAAAGAAAATCCAAAATTGAATAATTGGATTTTTAAATCGTATATTTATATAAGAATATTTTTACTTAATTTCATATTAGACTAAAAAAATATAATCCATAAAAAGATGAGATAAATATTAAAAACAGAAGGTTATGAAATTAAAAATTTTTGTAAAATTTTACAATAGTTCAATCACATACAAAAACAAACCTTTAACCAACCTTTGTTTTATATGATAAGTTTTTTGCCCTGTTTTAATATTATTAATCCATTTAAATCAGTTTATTTAATATCAGGGTATATCTTAATTATTTTAAATGATGGAGTGTTTGTAATGGATTTAAATAACACAGTATTAACTGGAAAGAAGCTACGTGGCGCTGAAAAAATGGCGCGTATTCCAATTAAAGTTGTTCCAACGGAAACGACACCGAAAAAGCCAGAATGGATTCGGACTAAAATTAGTCAACCTGAGGAAGTTCAAATCATTAAGGATTTATTACGACAACAGGAACTACATACGGTTTGTGAAGAAGCGGCCTGCCCCAATTTGCCACAATGCTTTAGCGGAGGGACTGCAACGTTTATGATCATGGGAGATATTTGTACTCGACGCTGCCCATTCTGTGATGTCGCACATGGTCGTCCTAATATCCTAGATCCTAATGAGCCAAAGCATCTGGCTGAAACAGTCAAGAATCTAAACTTAAAGTATGTCGTGATTACTTCTGTTGATCGAGACGACTTAAAAGATGGTGGTGCACAGCATTTTGCAGATTGCATTCGAGAAATTCGTCAAACCAGTCCAGAGACTCTGATAGAAATTTTGGTTCCTGATTTTCGTGGTCGTGCAGATATTGCCCTGAAGATTCTGAGCCAAAACCCACCTGATGTTTTTAATCATAATATTGAAACCGTGCCACGTCTGTATAAAGCCATGCGACCAGGCGCTACTATAAGCACTCATTGGATTTACTCAAGAAATTTAAACACTACTGTCCCGATATTCCAACCAAATGCGGTTTGATGGTCGGTTTAGGAGAAGTCGAGGCTGAGGTTATTGTCTTATTAAATGATTTGAAAGATTACCACGTTGACTATGTCACAATCGGTCAATACTTACAGCCATCTAAGTCTCATGCGCCAATTCATCGTTTTGTTACGTTGCAAGAGTTTAAGCATTATCAAACACATGGAGAGCGCTTAGCGTTTAAAAATATTTGGAGTGCGCCATTAGTACGATCAAGTTATTTTGCAGACCGTCAGTATCATGGTGAAGCTGTGCCTAGCCCTTACATGAGCGAATGAATTTTCATCCTATTTACGTTTATTAACATTTCAGATGGAAATAGCCATTTTCAGCTCATAAGAACACTTTTAAAGTAACTCAAGGACTGGTAAAGCCATAAGATATGATTTAACCAAGCAAAGATAAAAGCATTTAAAATTGAAGCAAGAAGAAATGACGTAAATGACTATAAATTTGGAAACTCATTTCTAAAATTTAAAAATATTACAGTCTGATCATAAAGGAATATGATATGAACCTGTTCAATACCGCATCTGCAAAAAATCTGCAAACAACCCATTTAATTAATCAACATACTGTACATGCGGCTCCTGTTTTAGCCTTACCTCCAGAAGATAAAACGTCTTTATTTCGCCGCTCTATCCAACATAATTATGCCGACTTACTCAAAATAGCTGATGATTCAGATATGGCGATTGGTCTCACAGATCATCAAGGTACTCTGTTATGGACATGGAGTAGTTCTGCAATGCTTTCTTCTGCCGAACAGGTTCATTTTATTGAGGGTGGGCATTGGTCTACACAGGCTGTTGGGACCAATGCGATAGGTATGACTTTAAACAGCCAAATATCAAGTTGTGTCTATTCTCATGAAAACCAAATGGACAGTGTTCGAGATTGGGTTTGTTATGCCGCGCCGATCTGGGATCCGACATCAGGGCAATTTCATGGCATTATTAACCTTTCCACAAAATATAAAAAACATACTCCTTTGGGGCTGCTTGCAGTTGAACGCTGTGCAGATTTAATACAACGAGCCATAAAGTTTGAACAGCAGAATTTTTTATACATTAAGGCGCTAGGCTCGCCTTGGGTTCAATTTAATGGGCATACCTTGAACTTGAGTCACCGTCAAATTGAAATACTTTGCATTTTAGCTTTGCACCCCCATGGCATTGGTTTAGAAGAGTTACACTATGCCCTTTATGGTGAGCGTAGTGTCAGCTTAAAAACCCTAAAGGCTGAGCTTTCACAACTTCGTAGCCTATTACCTCATTCAATTGAGCCTCGGATTTATAGGCTTAGCTGTGAAGTCCAATGTGATTTTTTAAGTGCTGAACAATCATTAAATGCAAATCTTATTTCCAGTACATTCTCACTATATAAAGGTAGCTTTCTCTCTAAATCAGAAAGCCCTTTACTCAGCACTTGGAGACATTGTTTTGATGCCCGTTTGAGCCAGTTGATCTATCAAATAAAGGATATCGATCAGTTATTAAGAATTATTGGGCAGACACATGACCGAATTGATGCTGTACAGCGTTTATTAGAGTTATTACCACAGGACAGTATCCACCGTAATTATTTTTCAAATCTGATTTAGATTTGATCTGTTGCTTCAATTCTAAAGTTTTATTGTGAAACAGATTGAAAAGGAAGCTTGATTTTCATACTCCTTTAATGAGAATGTACGATCAAGTCTGAACTAATACAGAATATCGCTTATAAAGCTTATAAATAAGCTTTTAGTTGTTCAAACAAGTGAGACCACCTCTTTTTGAGTAAACTTTTCTTTATCAATTTTCAGCACGTAGCGGGTATTACGCCCACCACCTTCCAGTTTATACAGCACATCGTTTTCCAAAAGCTCGGTTAGGTGACGTGTTGCTGTAGCCTTACTTACTCCAGTGAGCTTTTGATACTGTGAAGCATTAATTCCGAGAGGGAAATCATTCTCTTCGCCATTGAGTAAACGATTTAAAACTTTATTCTGGGCTTCATTGAATTCGATATGAGAATAAGTGCTCCAAAATTTCGCTTTAGTGATCGTTCGATCAAGTCGTAGTAAAGACCTATCGATACTTTTTTCTAAGGTGTTTAAAAACCAGACCAACCACTCATTGATTGTATAAGTATCATTCTGGCATTTCTCAAGGACCTCATAATAACTACTACGATTTTCATGAATGGCCACGGACATAGCATATAAACGGATACTTTGGTGATCCATTTGAGCTAATGCTAAATCTGTAATAACACGCGTAATACGACCATTACCATCTTCAAATGGATGTAATGTCACAAACCAAAAATGAGCAAGTGCAGCTCGCAATAACGGATCAAGCATTACATCTTCTCTAGAACTATTGAACCATTCTATAAATTCATTCATTAGTCCCTGTAAATGCTCTCCACCCTCAGGTGCTTCAAAGTAAACCTTGGTAGTAGTACCATAAAGAGAACCACCAACAACCTGCATTGGTGCCTCGTTATCACGAATTTCTCCTACTTTGATTTTTTGCGCAGCATAATCAAAGCGTTCTATAGTTTGAAAAAGCCAGTTATGCCATTGTAATAAGCGCTCCATTGTTAATGGCGCATTATGATTGCTCACTGCATCCATCATGATATTGGCTAAACCTTCATTTTTATCTTTAATGGGTGCAGGATTTTCTTCTGTTACCCCTAAACGCCGAGCTAATGAGGATTTGAGTGAACGAACATTCAACTTCTCATCTTCAATGAGTGAGGATGCGACTAGATTTGTGAGCAGTGTATCTAATGGTAATGCCTCAGCTTCTGGTGATACTTTGCTCTCTCCGACTAATTGACCTATCTTCTTATGAATTAAACGTAATTTTACTGTGACAAGTGCTTCATCCCATTTAAATTTAGTCCAGTTTGCTTTTTGCCATACCCATTTTTTCATAAGCATTCCCCCTACTGTATGAGCCGATTGTAACACCTATTCGGCTCATTTAGTGAGCTATTAATTCAGTTATTCAGCTCATTTATGACGATTGACCTAATAAAACCTAGATTGTGAGCCGAATAATTGGCTTAAACAGCTCATATAGTGAGCCAAATATACAGGTTATTCGGCTCATTTACTTCTTTTAGCCATTAGGTTGGTTATGTCAGCATTAACAGCGATTAAATATAATCCACACATTGAAGCTTTATATCAACGATTATTAAGCCAGGTTAAAAATAAAATGTGTGCTTTAGGTGCTGCAATGCGCAAGCTTATACATCTGTGTTATGGCGTTTTAAAACATCAGACTGCCTATCAAAGAGATTATTTATTGGTCGAATAATATCAAAACCTGATTGACTACCAAGACGCTATCTCATCTCAGAATATTGAGTCTCCGACAAACCTGGTACGGTTCACTATAGGGTTCTTGTTTTATCTAGTTGTGGATTGATTGCTGCGCTTTTGACAGTCAATCTCATAGTCTAGTTTGAATAAAAACTTATCTATGTACCTTCAATTTTAAGCATGGTTTGATTCTCTCTTTTCAAATAAATGGCCATGCAATACTCAGTAAAAATAATAGCCCTAATACGGTGCAACTAATTTGCCAAAAACGCAAAGGATCTCGTTCAATGATTGCTGGTGGTTTAGAGTTTAATAATTCTTTGGAAGGATGCATTAGATTATGAATGAGTTCAGATAAGGCCTCAAAACGATGGGTCGGTTCAATACTCAGCGCTTGGCCTAAAATTTTATCTAACCATATAGGTAAATCAGGCCGATATTTCCTGATGGAATAGTATTGAACTTTTTTAAGCTGCTTTAAACTGTTACAGCGAGCTAAATCTGTCCCATAAGGTAATTGTTTGGTCAGTAAATAATAGGCCATTACCGCCAAAGAAAATTGGTCTGAATGTACAGATGGCGAATGATCAATAAAATACTCCGGTGCCATAAATGCTAAGGTTCCGAGTGGTCGATTCGCATTTTTAGGATTAATTTCGACCAGGCCTCTTACTGCTGTTGAACCATAATCAATCAGTTTAATTTTCATGGCACTTTCTGTATTTAAAACAATGATGTTTTTTGGCCGTATATCCTGATGCAGCATCTCCAGCCGGTGCATTGCATTTAAAGCCAAAGCTGTTTGTTGCAAAATTGGTAAAATCTCATCGAGATTTAAAGGCTTTTCCTGGCGATGCAGCCATTGAGCCAAAGTTTCACCCTGTAAATATTCATAACATTGGAATAAATATTTTTTCTCAGTGTTATGTGGATAACACTGCATCAGGTTGTCATGCTTCAGACGTTTTGATACCCAATCTTCGAGTTGAAATTGCTCTACGGCATACTTATCTTGCTGTAAATCTACCCCCAAAGTTTTTATAACCAAAGGCTGCTGCTGAGTATCGTGTGCCAAATACAGGCAACTGCGATGATTTTGGTGCAAAATCTTATCAATCACATAGCCTTCAAAAACTTCACCTTTACTGAGCTGTTGTGGAAATACATAATCCTGCTGAATATGAAACTGATTCAGTTCAGGCAACTGTTCTACACGGATCACCTGGAAACTTAAGTTATCATCACTGCCCTGTTCTAAAGCTTTTTCAACTAATCCTTTGGCAAGTTGATTTAAATCTGCATCTATTAAAGTTAAATCTAATAATTGTTGATCTGTGACAAATTCATAGACCCCATCGGTCATTAGTAAAAAAATATCTTTTTCTTTAAGTTCAATATTTCGATAATCAATTTCAATACGATAATCCGCACCTAAGGCTCGACTAAGATAATGCTCTTTGGAAGACAACCAGACACGATGATCATGGGTTAGTAATTCAATTTCATGATCGCGAATGCGGTAAATACGACTATCACCAACATGAAAAACATGGGCTTGTTGCTGTTTTAAAATCAGTGCAGATAAGGTACAGACATACCCTCGGTCTTTATCAAAACGTCCTTGACTTTGTTGAGTCTGTGCATAAAGCCATGAATTGGTCGCGCGGATCACTCGTTCTGCTGAAGTCTGTGTACTCCAGGCATCTGAAGTAGAATAATAGTCAGATAAAAAACTACCAACGGCTGTTTCTGCTGCAAGATGACTGACATTACTGCTACCGATTCCATCCGCTATAACACATGCAATACCTTTCTGTTTCAGCATATGTCCTTCGGGCAGATATACTCCATGGAAATCCTGGTTCTGTTGTTTAACTCCGGCAGTAGAATATTGCCCAATACTGACTTTTAATGTTTTTTTCATGCTGAAAGCTCAAAAAGGGATCTATATGATCCCTTTATAAAATGATGAATGTTAAAATTCTTTTTTAACACCAGTACGGACATGGGTGGTATAAAGTGCCAGACCTGTTAATGCCAAACCACCCACCAGATTACCTAAAGCAACCGGCAGTTCATTCCATAGGAAGTAGTCAGCAATCGAGAAGTCACCGCCCATCATCATGGCAAATGGGAACAGGAACATGTTCACGACAGAGTGCTCAAAGCCCATGGCAAAGAACAGCATAATTGGCATCCACATGGCAATAAATTTGCCACTCACCGTAGTAGACATCATCGCGCCAATGACACCTAATGACACCATCCAGTTACACAGCATGCCACGGATAAAAATAGTCATCCAGCCGGCGAATCCGTATTCGGCATAACCTAATGTCCGCTCCTCGCCAATATGCGCAATTTTTACGCCGACAGGGTTTGGATCCGCTGCAAAACCCATGGTATAAACCGCTGCCATGAGCACCGCAACGACTAAACAGCCTGTAAAGTTCCCTACAAACACCAAGCCCCAGTTTTTTAGAATACGTCCCCATGTCACCCCTGGGCGTTTATCTAGCCATGCCAGCGGCGTAAGTACAAACACCCCAGTTAATAGGTCATAGCCCAATAAATACAACATACAAAAACCAACTGGAAACAGGAGCGCACCAATCAATGGTGATCCTGTTTGCACGGCTATGGTAATGGCAAATACCGCTGCCAAGGCCAGAATGGCCCCTGCCATAAAGGCACGAATCAATACATCACGGGTTGCCATATGCAATTTGGATTCACCCGCATCTACCACTTTTTTTGCAAACTCTGCAGGAGCAAGATATGCCATGTTGTCGTCCTCTTTTTCAATATACAAACCTGTTTTTAAAAAAAAGACGCCTAAGATCAATGAAGACCTTAGGCGCCGTTGCCTTAAATGCTTGAACAGTTAAAGGTGAATGGCGTCATTGCCATATATCTCAAAGTACAAGCAAAAGCTATGCCATAAAAAATTATTAATCTTTTAATTATTCACTGTCTTATTGAGCATAAATTTTAAAATGATGATTGGCATGATATCTGCATCATCTACTCCGCATAACAATTTGTTTAAGAATCATTTGGAGAGGATTATGATTACCCATCGTCAACAAGTAACTGACATGATCATTTCAGCGAAAGTTTTAAAATCAATTAAATGGTCAGATGTCGCCAAAGAAATAGAACTTTCTAAAGAATGGGTAACCGCTGCATGTTTAGGTCAGATGGCTTTTAATAAAGAGCAGGCAGAAAAAATCGGTCAGATTTTTGGCTTAAGTAATGAAGCTGTTGCATGGCTACAAATCGTGCCATACAAAGGTTCATTGCCGACCAGCGTGCCTACTGATCCCTTAATTTATCGCTGGTATGAAGTAGTGAGTGTTTATGGTTCGACCATTAAAGAACTGATTCATGAAGAATTCGGAGATGGGATCATGAGTGCTATTGATTTTAGTATGGATATCCAACGCGAAGAAAATCCGAATGGTGACCGGGTAAATGTCGTATTGTCTGGCAAGTTTTTACCTTATAAAACCTATTAATTTGTCTTGTCCTGAAATAGATTGACAGTATTCCACTTCAAACCGAGTTAAGCAATTAGCTCAGTTTTAGTTTGCTCATACGTCTGATTCGGGGTGTTCATATTTAAACTTAAATGTGGTCTATAGCAATTATAAATCATGATAGATTCCGCAATTAAGTGATCTAACTCCTTCATGGTTTGACATCGTGTAGTTAAAACTCCTGCTTTAATATTCCATTAATCCGCTCTGCTAATGCATTTTGGTATGAGAAACACTGTTTCGCAAGTGCGCCATCTGTCATAGAAGGACATACCCCATAATGGCGTAATGCCACCTTTCACAAAGCAACAACGCTTCAGAAGTTGATACGTTGTGCAGGCCATTACATTGTCCCCATTCAGAACGAACTTCGACCAGCTCACCATCCTGAATCCCGTATTTCAATGCATCATTCGAATGAATTTCACAATACGGTTCGGCACGATGTGTACTGAGATGGGCAGATAATCCAGTGCAGCTCATAGCAGGCTCATGATTTTTTCGGTCTGGGCAAATTTCTGAAAAATAAGGTTAATTTTTCAATAGTAATCCCGGTTCGTTGAGCCACGCTTTCAATCGATGACTCTGTCGAGCTGCTGGCAAGCGCCTGCTCCAGACCTTGAGTATGTTGGGTAACAAAATCCAGATCGGCATGACCATTTTGCTGAAGATACTGCAACAAACCATTAAACAGCGCGACATCCTGACCCGGTAAAATCGGCAAGTGTAAGTCTGCCGCTTCACAGGTTGCAGTAAAGCGCGGGTCAATCACCACCACAAATAAATCCCGCTCTTCTTTAGCTTTCATAATGCGCTGATAAAGCACCGGATGGCACCAGGCGGTATTGGAACCCACCAAGACCACCATTTCTGTCTGCTCAAAATCTGTGTAGCTGGCCGGTACCAAGTCTTCGCCGAAAGCCCGTTTATGTGCCGCCACAGCAGAAGACATACACAGTCTTGAATTGGTATCAATATTGGCAGTACCCAGATAGCCTTTTACAAACTTGTTCACCACATAATAGTCTTCAGTCAAAAGCTGGCCGGAGACATAAAAGGCGATGCTGTCACGTCCATACTGATCAATACATTGCTGAAATTTATTGGCAATACTTGAAATGGCATGATCCCAAGTGCTTATTTGCCGCTGCTCTTTTCGACCTGTTATCGGATGTAGAAGCCGGGTTTTTAAGCCAAGTGTATCGGCAAGATGACTGCCTTTAATACACAACTTGCCCAAGTTCGCAGGATGCTGAACATCGCCTTCAATCTGAACCTTTTCACCCATCGAGGTTTGGCTTACGTGCGCGATGACACCACAGCCTACTCCACAATAAGGACAGGTCGTCTGAGTGGTTTTTATTTGGGATTCAGTAGAGCTATGTAGTTCCATAACCGGAATACTATTCATTGCTGCTGCGCTCCTTAATCATCCAAATTCACTTGTTTCACCAAAACGCTGATATCTAGCTTTTACAGGTTTGATTTAAATTTTTTCTATGTCTCAAAAGCTTTAATCCTCACCAACCCTCCTTTAATAAAGGAGAGAGGTTCCCCTCTTGTTTAAAGAGGGGTTGGGAGATTGATCCGATTACCCTGCCTTTTTTAATGCAAAATCCCGACCAAAAAGCAGTTTGCTGCGGATATTACTAATCGGTGTCTGATCTGCAATCAGTTCTGCATACCAAGCTCCATCTTCGGTATCGCCAAATAGCACCGCACCAATGACCTTGTCCTGCTGGATAATGATCCGTTTATAGATTTGACGTTTTTCATCATTCAGCACGATATCTTCAAAATCATCCTGAGGTTCAAAATTTCCGGCCGAGAAGACATCACATCCACTGACCTTGAGTTGGGTCGGAACAGTCGGTGCCTTAAAGGTCAGTCGGCCATGTTCAGCCAGATGCGTCGCACAGATAAAGGCTTGTCCCCATAAGGGTTCAACCAATCCAAAAGTCTGACCACGATGCTCAATACATTCACCCACTGCATAAATACTCGGGTCATAGGTTTGCATGGTGTCATTCACCAGTACTCCACGATTGCAGCGCAAGCCAGCCTGTTCAGCCAGAGTTTTATTTGGTCGAATCCCGACGGCAAAAACTACCAAATCAGCATCCAGCACTGTCCCGTCTTTTAAACGCAGTTGAGTCACGTGGCCGTCTATACCGAGCAGCTCTTCGGTGTTGGCTTCAGTGATGATTCGGATGCCTTTATCTTCAATTGATTTTTTCAGCATTTGACTGGCTTTCATATCCAGTTGACGATCCATAATACGGTCCATCAGATGCAGCACAGTTACATTCATCCCCTGCTGCTTCAGTCCATAAGCTGCTTCTAGACCCAGCAACCCACCTCCAATCACGACGGCGTTTTGCTTGGTTTTGCAGTAATCCAGCATGCGGTTAACATCCTGAATATCCCGGAAGCTAATCACGCCTTCAAGTTCAGCACCCGGAATAGGTGGCATGAAGGGTTTGGAACCAGTAGCGAGAATCAGACGATCATAAGCAACGACTTCGCCTTTTTGGGTGTGGACCTGTTTACGCGAACGGTCGATAGCGATGGCAGCATCCCCAGCAATGAATCGAATGCCTTTTTCAGCATACCAGTCGGCTGAATGCAGCATAATTTCGGCAAAGCTTTTCTCACCAGACAATACCGGTGACAACATGATCCGGTTGTAATTGCCCCATGGCTCCTCCCCAATCACGGTAATGTCATAACGATCTGGCGCCATATCCAGCAAGTCTTCCAGACAACGCATACCCGCCAGCCCATTTCCGACCAGTACCAGTTTTAAGCGCTCTGTGTTTTGACCATTACTGGAAATATAAGTTTTTTGTGGAGTCGGACTCACCAGAACTTTGCCATTTTCAATTCGGGTTGGAAATACCAGTAATTTCTGCTCTTGTTCTTCCAGACAACGACCGGTCACCAGACTGAAATGCTGCTTATAAATTGGGGATGCGACTACACGCTCACCTTGCAGATCACCCAGAATGCCACGTGCCATGACATTGGCCAGACTAAACGGATCCTGATTGCTGAGTGCATAAACCCGCTGTTCCTGACCCACGCGAAAAATTGCAATCTGCTGATCTTCAATCAGGGCTGCCACACCGGTATTCGGAGTGATCTCATCCAGATTGCAGACTTCGTACCAGTTCAGTTCGTTCATGTCTTTTAAAATTGTCATTTTCATTCTCCCTGACTGTGGTATTTAGGCTTCAACCACTGGAATACGGTTTAAATCACGTTCAGCTTCTGTCTTTGGACGAATCTGGCCACGTACAGGCGCAAACTGAATATGCGGGTCATTCTGCTCGGCTACTTTGGCATTAATAAAAGTCTTAAAGCGTTTGCGCACTTCAGGATCTTCAATCGCAGTGCGCCATTCATCCTGATAAGTGCCAATCACATGCTGCATACGGCTTTCCAGTTCAGCGGCAATGCCGAGCGAATCATGCACAATGACATCTTTCAGATAGTCCAGCCCACCTTCCATATTGTCACGCCATACGCTGGTGCGTTGCAGACGATCTGCTGTCTGGATATAGAACATAAAGAAGCGGTCGATATATTTGATCAGTGTGGAAGTATCCAGATCCGAGGCAAGTAGTTCAGCATGGCGCGGTTTCATACCGCCATTGCCACATACATATAGATTCCAGCCTTTTTCGGTGGCAATGACACCGACATCCTTGCTCTGTGCTTCTGCACATTCACGGGTACAGCCAGATACTGCCATTTTGGTTTTATGTGGTGAACGCAGGCCTTTATAACGATTCTCCAGGAAAATCGCCAAGCCGACAGAATCATCGACTCCGAAACGGCACCAGGTACTGCCCACACAAGATTTCACCGTACGTAAGGATTTGCCGTAGGCATGTCCGGACTCGAAACCGGCATTGATCAGTTTTTCCCAGATTTCAGGCAGCTGATGTACCTGTGCACCAAACATGTCAATTCGTTGTCCGCCTGTGATTTTGGTATATAGACCATAATCTTTGGCGATCTGACCGATGGTAATCAGGCCATCCGGGGTAATTTCGCCGCCTGCCACACGTGGCACAATCGAATAAGAACCATCTTTCTGGATATTGCCGAGATAGTAGTCGTTGCTATCCTGCAAACCGGCATGGCTAGGTTTTAGGACAAAGTCATTCCAACAGGATGCCAGAATATTGGCTACAGTCGGTTTACAGATATCACAGCCCATGCCGTGCCCATGTTGCTGAATCAGGTCAGAGAATGTCTTGATCTCATACACGCGTACCAGGTGATACAGTTCCTGACGTGAATAGGCAAAGTGTTCACACAGGTGATTGTTCACCGTGACACCCTGACGCTGTAATTCAGATTTGAGAACCTGCGTTACCAGTGGCGCACAGCCACCGCACGCTGTTGCAGCCTGCGTGCATTTTTTCAATGCACCCAATGAAGTTGCACCGCCATCAATGGCTGAACAGATATCAGCTTTAGAAACGTTATTACATGAACAGATGGTCGCACTGTCAGGCAATAAATCGATGCCACTGCCACCTGATTTGGAGGTTGACTGATCAAAGCCCGGCATGATCAGGCTTTCCGGTTGCTCCGGTACAGCCAGACCATTCAGCATCATTTGTAGAAGATCACTATATTCTTTGGCACATCCCACCAGCACCGCGCCCAGCAGTTTGGTCTTATCTGCTGACACCACGATTTTTTTATAAATCTGCGCAGCTTCATCAGCATAGAAATAGCTCAAGACACCAGGGGACATGGCGTGTGCATCACCAATAGAAGCAACATCCACGCCCATCAGTTTGAGCTTGGTACTCATGTCTGCACCAGCGAATGCATGACTTTCTTGGCCCAGGACATGTTTTGCCGCGATACGCGCCATGTCATAGCCCGGTGCAACCAGACCATAAATTTTATTATCCCAAAGTGCACATTCACCAATGGCATAAATATCCGGATGTGAGGTCTGACAATAATCATTAATGATGATGCCGCCACGCTCACCAATCAACAGACCGCTCTGGCGCGCCACTTCATCACGCGGACGAATACCGGCCGAGAACAGGATGATATCGGTTTCAAGTACCGAACCATCTCCGAACTTCATTACATGCTGAGCGCTGTCACCATCTTCAATGCTTGATGTGGCCTTTTGAGTATGTACCTTGACACCCAGGTCTTCAATTTTAGAGCGCAGTACCCGGCCGCCCAGATCATCAATCTGCACCGCCATCAGACGCGGAGCAAATTCTACGACATGGGTTTCCAGATTCAGATCTCGCAGGGCTTTCGCTGCTTCCAGCCCTAGCAAGCCGCCGCCAATCACTACGCCAGTTTTGGCATTCAGACTGGCTGCACGAATGGCATCCAGATCTTCAATGGTACGATAAACAAAGCAATTCTGACGGTCATTGCCCGGGATTGGTGGCACAAAGGCATAAGAACCGGTAGCGAGAATCAACTTGTCAAAACTCAGCACATCACCCTGGCTGGTGGTGACGGTTTTATGGAGCTGATCAATTTCAACCGCTTTAGTATTAAGTCGCAAATCAATGCCATAAGCATCGGCAAAATCACTACGACACAGACTCAGATCCTTGACCGACTTGCCGCTGAAATATTCGGTCAAATGTACCCGGTCATAAGCTAAATGTGGCTCTTCTGCCAAAATGGTCAGCTCAATGTCATCACCGGCCTGTTCCAGTACAGATTCGATGAATTTATGCCCCACCATGCCATGCCCAATCATGAGAATTTTCATATCTGCACTCCAACTATTGTTTTTTTAAAGATGATAAAAAGCCGCATATCACGTCTAGGCATTGATATGTCTGCTGATTGAATATGTTGTAAATACCGCAACCCAGCGCTTTGTAATGCTGCAGGAAGGGTTGAAACGCTTGTGCGTTTTGTATTGCTGAACAACTGACCATGTCATTTATCCTGTGCTGAACGAAATACCAATCACACTCCTTGAAAGTGCAATTACGATCAGAACGGACATCGTTGGCCGTTGTTAGTATTGAAAGTCATCTTTGACGATTTAATAAATGCAGAAACCGTGCCAACTTTTTTAATAGAAAAATGCCTTGTTTCAGGCAGATGATCTACCTAAACGCTTCATTTTGATCAGCCATCAGCTGAAATCCCTAAAGCTATGCACTAAATTGAACAGAAAAACGAAATTTTATGCACCAATTTAATGGCATGTTTTTTGCTTTACTCCTGCTTGAATATTCCTTAGGCCTTACTTGAAAATATTCCATGTCCAAATTACGAATTGCTCTTATTGATGATGATCTGGAGCGCGCCCAATTCATCCAGGAATCCTTACTTTCACATGATTTTCAGGTGGTGGCCTGTTTAATCCTGAATGACCTGAATATGGTACATGTTAAGGGTATTCATGCAGATGTGATCCTGCTGAATATGGATCATCCGCATCGGGATATTATTGAAAGCTGTGTCAGCCAATATGAACTTCCGACCGTGCTGTTTACCCAGAACTCCAATAAAGACACCATCAAAAGTGCGATTGATGCCGGAATCACGGCTTATATTGTCGATGGTATTGATCCCACCAAACTAGAAAGCATTCTGGAAATTTCAATTGAACAATTCCGCAAACATAAAAAGCTGCTGAATGATTTAAAAGAAACCCAGGACAAACTGATTGACCGTAAAGATATCGATAAAGCCAAAGCGTTGCTCATCCAGCTGCATGCATTAACGGAAGAGCAAGCTTTTGCTTTATTGCGTAAAAATGCCATGAGTCACCGGATTACCATTGGTGAAATGGCCAGACGCTTACTGGATGCACAGAAGCTGTTATTGGGCCAATAAGGAAAAGCATATGTCCACATTAGAAAAAACTGAACTCAATATTGGCTATATTCCTTTACTTGATTGTGTTGCCATTCTCTGGGCCGAAAAACAGGGGTATTTTGCTGAGCAAGGATTAACCATCAATTTAATCCGTGAAGCCTCCTGGTCTAGTTTGCGTGACCGTCTGGCCTATGGCTTTCTGGATGCTGCACATTGCTTGTCTGCCATGCTGCCCGCTGCTGCCCTGGGTACAGACCAGTTACAGGTGGCTTTGCAAACCCCTCTAGTACTGAGCGTGAATCAGGCTTTTATTAGCCTGCGCCAGGATTTGTGCTATGAACTCGGCATCCAGCCTGGGGATGATGAACAGAATACCTCAAAGAAACTGGTACAGGCTTTACAACAGAATCATTCCATCAATCTGGCCTATGTTTATAAATATTCGATTCACCATTACTGTTTAAAAGAATGGCTGGCGCTGACTGATCCACAACTGGCCAAGAATATCCAGCTGATGACCTCTCCACCGCCTTCCATGGTAAAAGGAATCGCAGAACAGGTATTTGATGGCTTTTGCGTGGGAGAACCCTGGAATATTCAGGCCAAACTTGAAGGCTATAGTTTTATCGTCGCGGCAAGCCAGAATGTCATTCCAAAAGTTGCCGATAAAGTCTTGGCCATGACCCAGGAATGGGCAGAACAGCATCCATTTACTGTAGAGGCAGTGGTCAAGGCAGTACAAAAAGCGCAGGATGATTTAAAGCAGTGCAGTGATTTATCAGAAGTATGGGACATGCTGGTAGACTATCAGATTATTCAGTTTGAATGTTCCGCCCAGCGGCATGTCTATGACTTTTACAAGATTAAGAATATCATCCGGAATTTTGGTGGGGAAAGTGCCGAACCGAAAGTCGATGATTTTATCTGGCTCCTGCAGCAGATGGATAAATGGGAAAATATTGAAATGACCGCAGCCAAAAAAAAACAGATTGCGCAATCCTGTATTTATCAGCAAGAAGTGACCGTTGTTTAAAATATTATCTATTCTCATAAAAAAAGACCCAGAAAAATTTTGGGTCTTTTAGATTTAACGTTTTATTTAGCTGAATGCCTGTTGTAAACCCAGTACGGTTCAGTTAGCATTAACACTTAGGTTGTCAGTGAATTGATGTTGTGTAATAGCCCCCAATTAAAACGGACACTTCTCAATTAAGACCTAGTCAATTGTGGTTGAACTGTGTAATCGCTTGAGATGGAGAATGACGTTCATCCTGCTTTTCAGCAGTTATAGTGATGATTGGCAGTTGAAATATTTCTAAATGTACTCCTGTTCCAGCAGCAGAGCTATGTTGTACATTCAAACCATAAATTAAATTGATCGACAATCGCATCTGCAGTAATAACATAAATAGAGGCAGGCGCTTTTTGTAAACAATCTGTACGCAAACCCTCAGTCTTTACTGTAAAACTAAAATACGGCGTGGTTTCATTGGCTGTGATGACAATCGTATCAAATTATTGAATACCATTTTCTGCATCAACCCAAGGTACCCAACACAGCGATGACAGAATGAAGATTTTTAAAGGCGCAGTGAATATATTCTGTTTGAATTTACAATTGTACATACAAAATCTTGCATTAAAAAAGTGGTGATGCTTGAGGCATTTAGTTGTACAGATTATGACAATTCGCGTTGAAGTAATCGAGTAAAAGTCTGGGTAAATTGCTGTCCTTGCTCTGTAAAAAACCAATTTACATGTCCAACAATCCAATCATAATAAGCAGCATCGGCATGTTTCAGGTTTTGGGTAATCCCGACAAAATATTCAAGTTCTGAAAATGCGAAATCCAAATGCACAATTTTTAGCAGTTCTGGCAAAATACTAAAGTCTTGTTGTGGGTGTATTTCTGCACAATACGCTTGTAAAAACGCGCTTAAACCCGCTTCATCAACATTAATTTGTGACGTATGTTCTAAAGCCAGCCAATCTATAAAGTTACGCTCAATCGTTATCGCAAGGTCATACAGCGCTGAATTTCGATCCGATAAGCCAAAATCAATCACCGCTGTAATATTGGCATCGGCACCTTGCGTAGACCAAAACAAATTGGAAGCATGCAAATCATTATGCGTCCAAATTTTAGTCGCCTGCTGCAATACATGCTTAATTTTACGATGCGTCTGGAATATGCGCTCTAAAAAAACAGCATCTAAGTTTTTATCGGCAAAATAACGACTCAATTCAGGGCTATTATCAATACGTTGCTGAATAGCCGTTACAATACTTTCACTTTCTAAAAGCTGCTGATTCGAGACCAAATAACGAGTCGATCTGCCGTGTAACTCAGGAAAATCCTGCATGGCGATATGCAGTTTCGCAAGCAAACTCCCCACTTTAGCGGCATGTTCTGTATAGAAAAAAGGCGTCCACGATTGCTGATCGATATATAAATCAAAGCCAGCTGCTTTTTCATAAACCTCATAAGTCCAATCGCCCACTTCTAAAGCGGTTTGTCCGCAATTAGAGCTAATTAATGTCGCAACAGGAATATTTTTACTGGCTAAATGTTGCAGGAAGGCATGCTCTTGTAAAATATCTTGGGCACGACGAAATGAACGATGGCTACGCTTAATAAAATATGAGTGAAGATTTGTTTGGCCTGTACTGGCTAAAGCCTGCATGACTTCAACCAACACTGCCGAAGAAAATGGGCGTGGACTACACCACAGAATCTGAACACTCCCTTGCAAACATGGATAATAAGGTTGCAGGTGGTGTAATTCTGGAACTGTAATATGAACCCAATCTTTATTTTCCCAGTCACTGCCCATGCCATGACCTAAATTAGGTGTGATTGTGGTCATTTTCAATATTCCTTAACCTAATCAGCATTGTGTAAATCTAATCAGCATTGTGTAGTCATATATTCCCCGTCATCCATCTCCAACAATTATTTTTAGATGGATGCAGAGCTATTTAATTAACGGTCTTAGCTTGTCGCAAATGTAAATTCACTTTATCTACAATCTGATCTAAACCCTAAACCAGTGTAATAAGCAGCCTCACTCACAAAAGACATAATATTTTGTGTGACTTGAGGCAAATTATAATCTGCATACCATGATAATGAGTTCACTTGTATTTCACGTTTAGCTTGTAAAATCACGAATCTTTTTTCAACCAAGCCTGCAAATTTTCACCTATATAGGCATCATAAAAAATATTATCGGTCAGATGAAATCTTTTATCATGTAGGAAAATAAGTCACGCTATTTTCTTCTGGCTCATAATTAAAAAAAGCGTCGTGGTCAGATGAAATTCAACCAGAAAATGACGTTTTAAACGATGATTTTGATATTCTGCTTTGACTTTAATCGGGCAACTGATTTGCGCAAAGTCAATTTCATGTTCAGTATTTTGCTTAAAACATTCAGCCAAAGACCAGCCCTGATGTTTAATGAAATCTTGCATCAAAAACTCAGGTTCAAGTTGTGCATTGATGAATCCCAACAGCAAAGATTCAACTTTTTCATTCGATAAATAAATATCTTCAACAACATGCACGCCAATCTTTAAATATGCTGCTGCAATAGAAAAATCCCAACCTAAAGGATTGTGTTTGTATAGCTATGTAATCGTAGAGTGTTATCTATATCTAGCAATCAAGCATGCAGGCAGATTGAATCTTATTCACATTTTCAGCTATGCTATCAACACATCAAATTTCACTTCAAACACGCCTCGTTGCGTAGGAGTAATCTCATGTCTAAGAAGTTACCTATTTACTTCTCTGATGCTGCTTGGGCGTCATTACAAAAAATCATGGGTATGGATGGTAAGCCTAGCCCAACCTTGAATGCCATTCTAGAACAGATAGAATTGCTGAAAGAATATGACTTTCAGCCTGTTTGCAAACGTACCGTTTTACCGCTTCCGGTTGCTGTCGAATCCATTCCTGCAGGTTTTCCTTCACCTGCTCAAGACTATATTGATAAAAATATTGATTTGAATGAATATCTCATTTCCAATGAAAATGCGACCTTTTTAAATGTGGTACGCACCACCTCTATGGTAAACGCAGGGCTTGAATACGGCGATATTGTATTGGTAGATCGTAGCAAAGAAGCCAAACACCGCAGCATTGTGGTTGCATTAATCGACCAAAAAGACCTGACTATTAAACGCCTGATGATTACAGCCAAAATGTCCAAAAGTGAATTGGCTGAACATTTTGGTGAAGACTACGACCCTGCCACTTTGCCCGAAGCTTGGCTCAAGGCAGAAAGCCCCGACTACGACAGCATTTACCTGAAAGATGGGCAAACTTTTGAAGTGTTTGCTGTGGTCACGTGGAATTTGAAAAACCTGATGGTTTAAACACCACAATAATGCATAAAAAAGCCGAATAAGTAAAATAGTCATGAAAGCTTTAGAGCAAGTTTTTGCGCTCATTGACATTAATAATTGTTATGTGAGCTGTGAGCGGTTGTTTCAACCACACCTGAATCATCGTCCTGTGGTGGTGCTTTCCAATAACGATGGCTGCGTGGTGTCACGTTCCGAAGAAGCCAAACGACTTGGCATTAAAATGGCTGTGCCCTTTTACCAAGTTCAAGAATTAATTCAACAACATGATGTTGCGGTCTTTTCAAGTAATTATGCGCTCTATGCAGAAATGTCCAGACGTTTTAATAATATTATTCAAGAATTTGTCAGTGCCAAAGATGTTGAAATTTATTCGATTGATGAAACTTTTATTGAGTTGAGTTCATATTCTCAGCGCGATTTAAACGCACTCGCACAGGAAATTAAAACAACCTTGTGGAAATGGCTGGCTCTCCCTGTTTGTGTCGGTATTGGTCAAAGTAAAACTGAAGCCAAACTGGCCAATCATCTTGCCAAGCGAAACCGCTATTTCAACGGCGTATGTAATTTACTGGATATGGATTTATGCAGCAAAGAAGCCTTGTTTCAACACATTGATGCCGCTGAAGTCTGGGGTGTGGGACGCAAAAACGCTAAAAAATTACAATCATTGGGTATCCGTTCTGTATTTGATCTAGCAACAAGCAATCCAGACCAAATGGAGCGCCAATTTTCTATTTTGATGAAAAAAACCATTCTTGAACTCACAGGTACAGCATGTATTGAACTGGAGCACAATACCGTAAGTAAGCAGCAAATCATCAGCTCACGTTCTTTTGGGCAGCGTGTAACAGATATTCATGCGCTTTCAGAAGCTTTGAGCGATTATTTACAATCTGCTGTGCAAAGGCTCAGAGCTGAAAAAAGTTTATGTGGTTGTATGATCATTTTTGCGCAATCTAACCGTTTTGATCCGCGCCAAGTTTTTTACAATCAATCGGTCACTATTGCTTTCAATGAGCCAACAGATTCTGCTTTGCTCATGAACAAAGCCATGATGAAGCATGTGACAACGCTATTTCAGGAAGGGATTGCCTTTAAAAAATGTGGTGTGATTTTAACGGGACTTGAACCCAAACAAAGCTATATTCACGACCTGCTTACAGATACTGACGCCATTGAAAAACAGGAACAATTACAGCAAGTGTTGGATACCGTGAAAAATAAATTTGGTGTGCAAAAACTCGCCATTGGAGCATGTAAATTGCAAGATCGAACTTGGGCGATGCAGCGCAGCCATTTAAGCCCGAATTATTTTAGCTGGGAAGGTTTATTGGCGCTTGGTGATTAGCAGTGATTTGATTGGGCTAAAAAAGCTCACAATATGAGACCTAATTTAATGCTTAAAAGTACTACAAAGTAGTATACAATTAAACACTACAAAGTAGTATAAAGGTGTTTGATGTATACCATCTGTGAGACTACTTTTTTTACCAATGAATATCCCTACTATTGGACTGAAGAACAATACAATGACTTTAAAATTTTCATTGCCGAGAACCCTACAGCAGGAGATGTAGAACCTGGTACTGGCGGCGTTCGTAAAATTCGATGGGGTGGAAAGAGTAAAGGTAAACAAGGTGGTGTTCGTGTAATTTATTACAACCGTTTAGCAAATGGCGAAATTTGGTTATTGACCTTATATAGTAAAGACACAATTACCCAACTTGAGAAAAAGACACTTAGACAATTAGCGGAGTTACTGAAATGAGTCGTTTATTAAGTGACAAAGAATTGGAAGCTCGAGAAGCAAAACGAGACTTAAATGTTGAATTATTAGAAGGCGTTAAACAAATGCTTGCTAATAACGCAGCAAGAAAAACTGTGATCAATGAAACAGATGTTGCTTTAGCACGAAGAAAGTCTGAACTCACTCAAGATCAATTTGCTAAAATTTTAGGTATCTCTAAACGTACATTGGAATCTTGGGAGCAAGGTGTTAGAAGACCTTCAGGAGCAGCTCAATCACTGATTAAATTGTTTATTTTAGATCCTCAATTTGTTCGTGACCATCTCGCTTAAATGAAATAGCCCTCAACAACGAGGGTTATTATTTTGCCTTTCCTATAGCAACAGCAAATCTTAGATAGCATTTGAAATGCAACACCATGTTGTTGCCATAATACCTGACTCGGACTTTTAAAGCCGAGTCTTTTTCTTGGACGGTGATTCAAATCAGAACAGCGTTCTACTTCTGCAAGATTAGTCTTTATTCAGCCCAACAAACTTGGCACGTGCTTTATGCAGTTTTTTGTAGCTGTCGATTAAACGTAAATGACGATCTAAACCTTCAAGCTGCATATTGGTTTCGGTTAGACCATAGAAACGTACTGTGCCTTCAACAGAACCCATGACTGCATCTATACGTTCATTGCCAAACATACGGCGGAAATTGACCTCATAATCGGCAATATCCATTTCATCATCTAAAATAACTTCAAGCACGACATTCATACATTGATAGAACAAGCCACGTTCTACGGTATTGGTGTTGTATTGTAAGAATGCTTCGACTAAATCTTTCGCTTCTTCAAACTGTTCTAATGCCAAATAAATCAACAATTTTAATTCGAGGATAGTGAGCTGCCCCCAAACGGTATTGTCATCAAATTCAATGCCAATTAAGGTTTTGATTTCGGTATAGTCATCTAGCTCACATTCTTCCAAACGCTCAACTAAAGCTTCAAGTTGCTCATCATCCAAACGGTGCAGATTTAAAATGTCTTCACGGTACAGCAAAGCTTTATTGGTATTATCCCAAATCAGGTCTTCTACCAAATACACTTCTGAATAATCAGGGACTAATATTCGGCAAGCAGTTGCACCTAAATGTTCATAAATCGCCATATAGGATTCTTTGCCCATTTCTTCTAAAATCGCAAATAAAGCCTCAGCTTCTTCGACATTGCTATATTGACCATTGTTGGTGAAATCCCACTCTACAAATTCATGGTCTGCCTGCGCACTAAAGAAACGCCAAGACACTACACCACTTGAATCAATAAAGTGTTCAACATAGTTATTCGGCTCAGTTACCGCATTCGTGCTAAAGGTCGGCTGAGGTAAATCATTTAAACCTTCAAAACTACGCCCTTGCAATAACTCAGTTAAGCTACGCTCTAAAGCGACTTTAAAGTTTGGATGCGCACCAAATGACGCAAAGACACCGCCTGTGCGTGGGTTCATTAAGGTCACACACATGACAGGGAATTGACCGCCTAAAGACGCATCTTTCACCAATACTGGAAAACCTTGTTCTTCTAAAGCCTGAATACCTGCCACAATGCTTGGATATTTTGCCAAAATTTCTTGCGGTACATCAGGCAGACTCATTTCTTCCTGAATAATTTCACGCTTCACTGCACGTTCAAAAATTTCAGATAAACACTGTACTTGCGCTTCTGCCAGCGTGTTGCCTGCACTCATCCCGTTACTTAAATATAAGTTTTCAATTAAATTTGATGGGAAATATACGGTCTCGCCATCTGACTGACGGACAAAAGGCAATGAACAAATACCACGTTCGGTATTGCCTGAGTTGGTGTCATATAGATGTGTGCCCAGCAACTCATCTTCAGGATCATAAATTTCTAAGCAATATTCATCTAAAATTTCTTTAGGCAATTCACCATTTGGGCCAGGCTTAAACCATTTTTCATTTGGATAATGCACAAATTCGGCATTGGCAATCTCTTCACCCCAGAACTGATCGTTATAGAAGAAGTTACAGTTCAAACGTTCAATGAATTCACCCAAAGCAGATGCTAATGCACTTTCTTTGGTTGCGCCTTTACCATTGGTAAAACACATTGGCGATTGCGCATTACGAATATGTAATGACCAGACATTTGGCACGATATTACGCCATGAGGCAATCTCAATTTTCATGCCCAAACCTGCCAAAATACCTGACATATTGGCAATGGTTTCTTCAAGCGGTAAATCTTTACCTGCAATAAAGGTCGCTTGAGATGAAGTCAAGTTCGGCATCAGCAAAGCTTGTGCATCGGCATCAATGCTTTCGACTTGCTCAATCACAAACTCAGGGCCTGTTTGCACGACTTTCTTTACGGTACAACGGTCAATAGAACGTAAAATCCCCTGACGGTCTTTTTCAGAAATATCTGCAGGCAATTCCACCTGAATTTTAAAAATCTGCTTATAGCGGTTTTCAGGATCGACAATATTGTTTTGAGATAAGCGGATATTATCGGTTGGAATATCACGTGATTGGCAATAAACCTTCACGAAATACGCAGCACACAATGCAGATGACGCAAGGAAATAATCAAATGGGCCTGGCGCAGAACCATCGCCTTTATAACGGATGGGCTGATCGGCAATGACGGTAAAATCGTCAAATTTAGCTTCAAGACGCAAGTTGTCTAAATAATTGACTTTAATTTCCATGCAGGCACCTATTGTATGTGCCTACTCAGACACAAAATTATAAAATATTGATTTATAAGCCGAATCAAGAGGGAGAATAAGACTTAAAAATGAGGTTTGAAGTCATCGCAACGGTATAATAGCGACTCCAGAATATGCGACAACATTATAAAGTGATTTAGGTGAATTGATAATGCTATAAATACAGATTTACTGAATTTAAGCAAAGCTGCTAATTAATACATATAAACATAATATATTTAAATATATGTTATATTATCTTTAGGTTCTAATCTGCTTGATGGTGAAACAACATGAAATATACCGAACTCACTGCTGAAATTTCGTCTAATATCAAATCCATTAAAGAACAATCTCCCGATTTACTTAAAAGTTTTAATGCCCTGTCACAAGTTGCGATGAAAGATGGCGTAATTGATGCCAAAACCAAAGAATTTATTGCACTGGCAATTGGCGTAGCACAACGCTGTGATGGTTGTATCGGTTTTCACGTCAGAACTTTGGTCAAAATGGGTATGACTTTTGAAGAATTGAATGAAATTTTAGGTATTGCTGTTTATATGGGCGGTGGCCCATCACTCATGTATGCCGCAAACGCCGTGGCAGCATTTAAAGAGTTTTCTCCATCTACAGCCGAATAACAGCATCAAATTATTTACCGAGTCGAAACTATGTCAAATATCCATAATGAATGGGATGAACGCTATAGCCAACATGACCATATTTATGGTGAACAAGCCAATGCGTTCATTCAGGACATTACGCAAAAACTGCCTATTCACGGCAAAACTTTGGGCTTGGCCGAAGGTGAAGGTCGTAACTTGTTATATTTGGCAGCTGTGGCACAAGCCAATGAGCAAGCATTTGAAGCAGATTTGTGGGACTACTCGCAAGTTGCTTTAGATAAGGCCCAAGGCTATGCACAGCAACGTGGTTTAAGTTTAAATACACGAAAGCAAGATTTAAGTCAGGTGAATTGGCCAGCGAATCAATATGACAACGTGATTTGTGTATTTGGTCACTTTAACCCTGAAACACAGCAAAAAGTGTTAAATGGCGTGCGCGAAACTTTGGTCAACGGCGGTTTATTTGTTGGTGAGCTGTATTCTACTCGTCAGCTAGAATATAAAACGGGCGGCCCACGTGCAGTAGAAATGCTGTACGATCCTATCGAGTTTTTAAGCCATTTTAAACACGATCATCTGATTCATTTCTTTGTGGGCGATGTAGAACGCTCAGAAGGCAAACTGCATCAGGGCAAATCCCACGTCATTCAATTTGCGATTCGTATTCAGAAATAAAAGACTGAATCTTTTACATCAAAAAGCTTGCTCCAATGCAATTAGAGCAAGCTTTTTTGCGCTTTAGATTTGAATATTCAGTTAGATATTTGCTCGGAAATTTTTAAAATCACTCAAACACATCTTTCATAGATTTTGGCATTCCTTGTACCGACTGTAATTCGCCCTGTTTATTTTTCCAAAGCACAACAGGTGTAGCAAAGAACTCGTATTTATCCATCAGTGCCTGATTCTGTTCTAAGGTTTTTTCTACATGTACAGGCACATTTTTTTGTTCAATTAATTTCTTTTGACCGTATTGACGATGAAACTCATTAAAGGTCTGCTGTGGGTTTTTCGCCATTAATAAAGTCGCGGCCTGCCCTTTGCTTTCAGGTCGGATCACCGCCACAATAATATGTCTTAACTGAACTTTGCCAGATTCTACCCACGGACGTGCCTGCTTCCAAAAGGTATGACAATACGGACAATTCGGGTCTGAAAACACATAGACAATTTTTTCAGCACTGGTTTGCCCATCCTGAATCCAAGTAGCGTGTTCCAGACTTTGCCACACATCTTCAAGTACCGACTTTTTCACATAACGGTCTAAGGCATCAACTGTTAAATTATTGCCTTGTGCATCAAACAAAGTGCCTACAATATAGTATTTCTGATCATTGGAAATAAACACTGTCGCAGGACTTTGTTCAATATGCCCTGCCCAACCTGTCATTTGTTCAGGTGCCTGAATTTGCTGCACAAACTTAAAACCTTCTTTTTCAATGTGCTGTTTGAGGTTGTCCTGTGCTTGCAGCATAGTCACACTACTGGCAAGACTCATACCTATCGCCAGTTTCAGCATGTTATTTTTGATGTTTGATGTCATATTGATTGTCCTTAATTTTGGCTTCACGGCGGGTTTTCTTTCAAATCGTTAAGAGCGCATTTATGGATTCGCTTGTATTTTTTTCAGATAATGCTGCAGCATCGGCTTGGTCAATTCACCCATGTGATGATCGACCAATTCTCCTTGTGCATTAAAAAACAAAGTACTTGGCAAACCGAACATATTGAAGTGTTGTCCTAAACGAGCTGCAGGGTCTAATAACACGTGTTCAAACTGAAATCGATGTTTCTGTAAATAGGCTTGAATCTCTGCTGCAAATTCGCCTTGATTGGCAAATACAAAATTGACCTCAGGGAAATCTTGCTGTGCTTGTTGCATAACAGGCATTTCACGATGACAAACTGGACACCAAGTCGCCCAGAGATTAATCACCGTGGGCTGCCCTGAAAATTGAGCTAAATCTTGAGGTTGTTGCGCTAGGTTGTGCAATACTAGATTGGGATAGGCATGCTGCGTCTGCAAAGGTTGGATAAGACTCCAACCTACAACTTGTACTGTAATAAAGAGCGCAACTGCCCATGCCAGAACAACACGTTGAATAGCGCGATTTTTCCAGACAAACCACGCCACACCTGCCATAACTGCGGCAATCAGATGAAAGCCTTTGTCCTGAATTTTTAAAATATCAATCGGGTTGGCAAAGTACAGCTCATAATGCTGCAACACAAAAACTGCCCGCCCAACTAAAGCACCAATCCACAGCGCATTCCATAATGCATCCTGATAACCTGTCCAAGTCTGTGCATTCCATGTATAACGACGCTGAAAAAATTTACCCATTGCAAAGACGACAATCAGTCCTAGCAATAAAAACACCAATGGCCATGGAATCATCAACATGCCTAACTGCAAGACTGCGGATTGAATCATGGCGCAGCCTCTTGCAGTTGATGAATATTTTGAATCAATTGCGCTGCGTTATAAGCACCTGTTAGACGCAATTCACGTTGTTCCCGTTGTGGATCTGCCAAAAATAACAACGTTGGCGGCCCTAAAATCTGCCATTTTTTCAATAAGGCATCTTGTGAAGGATGCTGTTCGGTTAAGTCGAGTTTAATCCGCACCACATGCTTTAAAGCATCTTGCACATCGGTACGAGGAATCACATCACGCTCAATCGGCTGACACGCCACACACCAATCGGCATAGACATCAATCACAATCTTTTGATGAGCATGTGCGGCCAAAGCTGCATTCAACTCTTGTTCTGTGCGTACTTTGATCCATGGCTGTAATTGGTCTGCTTGTACCTGCGCATTGACACTGGCAATACTCTGATTGACATGCCAAATTCCACTACTGGCGATTACTGCCGCCAAAGCCAATAACGAAAAACGCTGTGGACGATGTAACACGTGGCGCAAAATTGCAATTAAATATGCAGCGAAGGCAAATAACACCACAGCAAAAGCAACATAGTACCAAGTCACAGAAAATAGCGGACGAGCAAAATACAAAGCCATTGCCAACATGATAAAACCAAAGCTAAATTTTAGCCGTTCCATCCACAAACCTGGCTTTGGCAAATATTTCGCGCCAAACACGCTGGCAATAAGTAAAGGAATCCCCATACCTAAACCGAGCAGGAATAAATATAAACCACCCAATGCTGCTTGATCCAAATGTGAGACGTACAGCAATGCTCCCGCTAAAGGCGCACTCATACATGGCCCGACAATCAGTGCAGAAATCACCCCCATAACGCCCGCACCCAATAAAGTACCGCCTTTTTGATATTGCTGAATACGATCTAAACGCTGTAACACTGCTTGTGGTAATGACAACTGATACAGTCCAAACAGGTTTAAAGCAAAGAGCACAAACAACATAGCAAAAACTGCAATCACTACGGGATTTTGGAACCAACGCTGTACGCTATAACCAATGTGTGACGCAACAACGCCCATCAAGCCATAGACTAGCGCCATACTGACGATAAAGGTGATCGCAATTGCTGCCGCTTTATAGCCTGTATTGCGCTGCACCAAAATGCCAGAAAGAATTGGAATCAGCGGCAATGAACACGGTAAAAAAGCCAGTAATACCCCAAAACCTAAAAAGATAAACGCATTCAGTAACAACCCTTGCCCAGACAATAAATTCAGGAAAAATTGATCATTGTTCCATTGCTGATTCAGACTCGTACTACTGGCTGTTTCCGTATTGCTTGAATTGGCTGATGCAGCGAATGTATTGTCTGTCAATGCCGTATCTGTATTTTCAATCTCTAAGGAATTTGCTAAATCAACGTTTTCTACTGATTCAGGGGTAAGTTTAGGATCAGCTTGTGTTACAGCAACCGCATTTTCAGCAAGCTGTGCTTTGTTTTCTAGCGTTTGCTGTTCAAGTTTGAGTTCTTTTGTCGTTACAGTATTTGCAGTTGTCGTAACTTGTTTTTGTGTACTAGAACCATTGGCTTGATGCTTATCTGCATCATTTAAGTTAGTGTTTAAAGCAGCCTGATTATTCTGATTGAGTTGCTGAAGTAAATTACCTTTGCCCGCACTTAAATTATGCTGTGGCAATAAACCATCGGCATCGGTTTGAATCGTTTTACGCTGTACGGGATAACACAAACCATCTTCAGCGCAGCCTTGCCAAGTAATTTGATATTGCTGATTAGGCTTCACCTGAATCTGTGTTGTCACTTGCCCATAATGCACACGTGTCAGCCCGAAAGTCGGATCATCTTTTTCCTGCCCTGCAGGCAATTTAAAAGCAAGCGGCTTTTGAGCCTGACTGACTTTGAATTGATCGTGATATAAATAGTAATGCGGTGCGACATCCCATTTCAGTTCAACCGTTTGTTCAGACAATGACGTCGCCTGAAACTTAAAAGCTTGATCGGACGCTAAAAATTCATTGGCAGCATTGACCCACACCGCACACAGACTCAACACAAAATAAGCAATGACGCGAATAAAAATCATGTATTTATACTAAAAATTAAAAAACTGACTGTATTATCGGTAAGTGTAGATTAAGAGAACATTAATAAAGATTTTTCTTTGTAAACTTGAGCATTGTAGGTGCCTAATCTAAATTTGTGGCGTGATCGAGATGTGTCATATATTGGGCTGACTGTGGTATAGGAGCAAATATGTTCGTCGTTTTGGTGGAAGATGATCCTTATATTGCCCAAAGTATTGTGGCAGCACTCGAATTTTTAAGTATTTCAGTCGAACACGTGAATAACGCGCGCGATGCCGATTACTTCATACGTCATAGTGCGGTAGATCTGTGCCTGCTCGATTTAGGTCTGCCTGACCAAGATGGTTTACAGTTACTCGAAAACTGGCGTAAAGATGCCATTCATATTCCAGTATTGGTATTAACCGCGCGGAATCATACTCAAGACTGCGTACAGGCGCTCAACTTAGGAGCAGATGACTACCTAACTAAACCTTTTGAATTAAATGAACTGATTGCCCGTGTATATGCATTAAGCCGCCGTCATCGTGGTTATTCATCGAACCAACTGCAAAGTGGTCAGTTACACATGAACCTCGATACACAAGAAGTCAGTTGGCATTCACAAAACATTCAGCTTTCACGCCGTGAATATAGCCTATTGGAAACCTTTTTACGGCATCCGAACCAAATCTTAAAAAATGAAGAACTGATAGATAAAGTGTATGGCTTTCAAGACAGTATCGAAAGCAATGCCTTAAATGTGCATATCTACCATTTACGGCATAAAATCCACCCCGATTTTATTCAAACGGTGCGTGGTGTCGGCTACATCTTTAAACCTGAGCTGCTGACATGAAAAACTACAGTCTGAAATGGCGTTTGGTATCGACCATCAGCTGTGCATTTATTTTGCTGTGGGTGATTGTCTTTGCATGGCTCTACCATGACTTGGAACAACGCTTACAAAATACGCTGGATGAACGACTTTCTACCTCAGCCCGTATGGTCGCCCGCCTGATTCAGCAACTGCCCCTAGAACAACTCACAGAAAGTTTGCATGCCGAATCAGAAAATGCCTTGCTACATAGTTTAATTGCTTGTGAAGTCTCTATTTTCCGTGCCGATGTTTCATTACCACAGCATGTGATTGCACGCACTCAAGGCGCACCGAAAAATTTAAAAAACCAACAAGTCGGTTTCAGCACATGGACAGAAAATGGACTGCAATGGCGTAGTTATGTACTGCGTGAAGGTGAAGTTCAGGTGGTGGTGGCTGAAAAAATTCAGTTACGGCAAAACCTACTTAAACAAATTTTACAGTCGGTACTGATTCCTTTACTGCTTACTTTGATTATTTGTATTTTGCTAATTTTGTGGATTATCCGTCTGGAGTTTTTACCGCTCGATCACATCACCCGCCACTTAATTCAGAAAAAACAATCTTTAGATGAAGCTTCTCGTTATTTAATTGAACTGAGATCACAAAAAATTCCTAAAGAAATTCAGCCTTTTGTCGATAACTTATTGATGCTGATTGAACGCCTACATAAAAGTCTGGAACACGAAAAAAACTTTAGTGCATTTGCTGCGCATGAACTGCGCACGCCGTTAACGGCTATTAAAACGCATGTGCAACTGAGCCAATTGATGTTGAATCAAACCGCATCTGCCCAAGATACAGCCAAAGTCATCGACAATTTAAAACACGCAGAACGCAGCATCCAACGTTATCAACAACTTTTGGAACAACTGTTATTGCTCAGTCAAACTGAAGCAGGTATTCAAGCGGCACATAGCCATGCAGATATGCGTAGCGTATTAGAAACAGTCTTGTCGGAACTGACTGTGGAATATCCCAATTTATCAGCGAAATTACAGATTGATTGGGCGAGTTTGGTAGCACAACACATTAATATTCCAGCGCCTGCGTTGCACATGGTACTGAAAAACTTGATTCAAAATGCTTATTTGCATGCAGAGGATGCGCCAAACATTCAAATTTATATGCAAGACCTGCAATTGATCATTGCAGACCAAGGCAAAAGCCTGAATGAAGATGATTTTACCATTCTGACTCAGCGTTTTTGGCGTAAATCTGCGCATAAACAAGGCTATGGCTTAGGTCTAACTCTAGTCAAAGTATTATTAGAGCAATATGGCTACCTACTTCAATTTCAGGCTAACCAACCGCAAGGTTTAAAAGTGATTGTCAGTTTTGATGCAGCACCTTCTGCAACAGAGAAACAACAGCCGGATTAAGCTTTTCTGAGCTTTAACAGCAAATAAAGCAAGATTCAGAACAAGATCACTTAACTTTTGCCAATACCGAACATATTGCTCTACTTTACGATAACGCCATTTTTAAGGTGATTTTTGAAATAAAAGGTCAATGCGTTCTAAAATTTTATCTATGATGTAGATGCTGCGGGCTATTGAGTAGAAGAACATTGGCTAGAAAAAAATTGCTGAAACTTTCATCACCGTTTTTTTGTTCGATACCACGTCATATTTTTAAATGAGGTAGATATCCGTGCAGATCGTGCATGTGCTTGGTCTTGTGATCAATCTACAACTTAATTAAAGTGTACATAAAACCAACAGCACCCCACTCAAAATATAATACGCAGCGTAGGAGCATCTATTCCAGACTAAAATATAGATAAATATATCAATCAAAGCATTCCATTTAAGCTCATGTTTTATTTAAATAAAGTTGAATTTTTAAAATATCTTATTATCGAAATGATCTTTCTATCGAATCCATAACCACTTGAACGATGATCACAAAACGTATTAGATGATCCACTGCAGTTTGTGTGGTCATCTACTTTGAATGAACTGAAAAAATGGAATCGCCATTTTTTATAAACAGCAACGAAATATCATGCTATAAAGAAATGCGATATTGATGTTGGTTGTTTTCTGGCTTTGACATTCCGAATCAAACCAGTTCAAGTCACTCGCTTGATCAGTCGTTACAGAAAACAAATGAATAGATTTGGTCAGTTGTTTTAGAATATAAAAATCAGCAAAAAAAACTAAAAATGTAATTTTTTAACATTGCGAATTCCCTGCAAAGTTTTCATTATAGAGCCTCATTTTGGCACACGCTTTCTACGTCAAATTAAACAAATTACAAAAAAAATGTGGAATTTTATGCCATAATTAGCAAACTTTGCAGACATCTTGCAAAGTATTATTGCAATTATTTATTGGAGCAAGCGGAATGAGTTCGACCATTTTGGTTATTCATGGACCGAATCTAAATTTGCTAGGAAAGCGTGAACCCGAAGTTTATGGTTACCTCACTCTTGAGGATATAAATCAACAGCTCATTTCACAAGCGCAAAAAGCATCAATTTCTATAGATACTTTCCAAAGTAATTGGGAAGGCGCAATTGTAGACCGAATTCATCAAGCCGCGTTAGATGGCACACAATATATCATTATTAACCCTGCTGCATTAACGCATACCTCTGTTGCGGTACGTGATGCCTTGTTAGGGGTCGCTATTCCATTTCTTGAAGTCCATTTGTCGAATGTGCATGCACGTGAGGCGTTTAGACATCATTCATATTTATCAGACAAAGCCATTGGTGTGATTTGCGGTTTAGGCGCAAAAGGCTATGCCGCAGCACTCGACTTTGTTCTTGAAAAAATTCAACCTACTACACAATCTTAAACTAGGAATACTGTCCATGGATATTCGTAAAATCAAGAAACTCATCGACTTGATGATTGAATCTGACTTACAAGCGATTGAAGTTAAAGAAGGCGATCAGTCGATTGCATTAACTCGTCGCAGTCCAGTAGTAGCGGCAGCAGTTCCTGCAATGCCTGCACCTTCTGCAGAAGTACCATCTGCACCTAAATCTTCACCACGTGGTGCTGTTGAAACTTCTCCAATGGTTGGCGTGTTCTATGCAGCACCAAGCCCAGGTGAAGCACCATTTATTAAAGTGGGTCAAACTGTTTCTGCTGGTGAAACGCTTGGCATTATTGAAGCAATGAAAATCATGAACCCAATTGAAGCAACTCAAAGTGGCGTGATTGAAGAAATTCTAGTTAAAAATGGCGAAGTGATTCAATTTGGTCAACCACTCTTCCGCTACCGCGCTTAAGACCTCGGGGATTCACAATGTTGCAAAAAGTTTTAATTGCAAACCGTGGTGAGATTGCCCTGCGCATCACCCGAGCTTGCAAAACTTTAGGGATCAAAACCGTGGGTATCTATTCAGATGCCGATAAAGACCTGATGCACTTACGCTTTTGTGATGAAGCCGTGTGTATTGGTCCGGGTGCGAGCAGTGAAAGTTACCTGAATATTCCTGCAATTATTACTGCAGCAGAAATTACAGGTGCAGATGCCATTCACCCTGGTTATGGTTTCCTTGCCGAAAATGCCGAATTTGCTGAAATTGTAGAAAGTTCAGGTTTCATTTTCATTGGTCCACGCCCTGAGCATATTCGCTTAATGGGTAACAAAGTTTCTGCAATTACTGCAATGCGTAAAGCTGGCGTACCAACTGTACCGGGTTCAGCACACGCCGTTACACCACACAATGCTTTAGCTGAAGCCAAAGAAATTGGTTTCCCGCTCATTGTAAAAGCGGCTGCTGGTGGTGGTGGTCGTGGTATGCGTATTGTAGAGCGCGTAGACACCCTGCTTGAATCAGTTCAAGCGGCTCAACGTGATGCAGAAATGTGGTTTGGTGATGACACGGTCTATATGGAACGTTTCTTACAAAAGCCACGTCACGTAGAAGTACAAGTATTGGCTGATGGTAATGGTCACGCGATTCACCTTTATGACCGCGACTGTTCTTTACAACGTCGTCACCAAAAAGTTCTTGAAGAAGCGCCAGCACCTAACTTACCAGAACAAGCACGTGCCGATATTTTAGAAGCGTGTGTTAATGCATGTAAATTAATGCAATACCGTGGTGCAGGTACTTTCGAATTCTTATTTGAAGATGATGAATACTTCTTCATTGAAATGAATACACGTGTTCAGGTTGAGCATCCTGTAACTGAAATGGTGACAGGCATTGACATCATTGAACAACAATTGCGTATTGCTGCAGGTCTAGGTTTAGACATTGAGCAAGATCAGGTTGAAATTCGTGGTCACGCAATCGAATGTCGTATTAACGCAGAAGACCCAACCACCTTCGTACCTTCACCAGGTAAAATTGAACACTTCTATGCCCCAGGTGGTGCAGGTGTTCGTGTAGATTCACACATCTACGAAGGTTATAGCATTCCGCCGTATTACGACTCAATGATTGCTAAACTGATTGTGCATGGTAAAGATCGTGAAACCAGTATTGCGCGTATGCGTCAAGCCTTGGATGAAACTATCTTAACAGGAATTAAAACCAACATTCCTTTGCACAAAGACTTGATTCTGCAAGATAAAAACTTCTGCAAACAAGCAATGGATATTCACTATCTTGAAAAGCATTTGCTAAAGCAACTTGCTGGCAATGAAGAAGAAAAAGCATAAGTAATTAAGGTTGCTTAAGTTTAAAATAAAGAGCTGATGATTCAACGTCAGCTCTTTTTTATTGTTGAGAATAAAAGCTAAACCGTTAATCTATGCAGATCAGTATGAATAAAAAACCAATACTCCAAATGGAGTATTGGTTTAAAAATTGATTTAAAAACTGAGATCATTTTAGATCATCGAATGATGCAAAATACTAGACAAGATTAATCTAAAAACTCAGTCATGAATGCCAATACTTCTGCGGTTTTTTCAGCATGCAACCAATGCCCTGCATGAGCAACTGTTTCAACTTTTGCGTGAGGAAACTGTGCTTGAATAGCGGCATAATGCTCAGGCGCTTCAATGTAAGGCGAATTACCACCACGAATAAACAAAGTATCTACATTACTCTGCACCGTCTGCCATGACAAAATTTCTGCATAATGTTCACGTAATGCATTTAAGTTAAATAACCATTGCCCTTTGCTAAATGACTTCATCAAAAATTGCACGACCATTTCTTCTTGAAGATGCTCACGCATAATTTCCATCGCCGCTTGGCGACTTTCAACTTGTGCATCTTGCACAGCAAACAAAGCTGTAAAAATTTGATCGTGACGATTTTCAGGATAAGCAAAAGGACAAATATCCAATAAAACCAATTGCTGTAAACGCCCAGCAGCCAGAGGAGCTAAAGTCATTGCAACTTTACCGCCCATTGAATGCCCAACCACAGAAAACTGTTCGATATTCAAGCTGTTCAGTGTTTCTAAAACATCTTGTGCCATTGCTGCATAATTCATGTCATCACAATGCGCAGACTTACCATGATTGCGCACATCTAATTGAATTACGGTGCGCTGTTCTTGAAATGCACGTGCGAGCATGCCTAAATTACTCAAACTACCAAATAAACCATGAATAAAAACCAAAGATGGCAACGTAGATTCAGGCTGATTTTGCGTGATTTGATAATTTAATAACATAAAATAGACTCTAAACTTGAATACAAATGATTAATCTATTTAATGAGTTTTGAGTTTATAAATCAAATTTTATATGTGCTTTTTATCGTGAAACTTATAATATTGCTTAGGCTATTTGTATAAACCTAAGCAATAACATACAAGATGAACTTTTCTTAAAATTTTATTTAAAATAATTCAAAGGCAACTTCAAATAACGAATGCCGTTGGCCTCAGGTTGTGGGAACTTACCTGCGTCCATATTGATTTGAATTGATGGCAGAATCAATTTAGGCATCGTTAAAGTAGCATCACGCTGAGTTCTCATCTCAATAAATTCAGCTTTGCTTACCCCTGTATGAATATGAATATTCTGCTCTTTTTGAGTTTTGAGCAGTGTTTCATGTTCATATTGTTCACGTGATTCTGGTAGATAATCATGGCATAAGAACACTCGTGTTTCTTCAGGCAATGCGTATAGCGTTTGCACAGAATCGTACAACTGCCCTGCACTGCCTTTCGGGAAATCACAACGTGCCGTACCATAATCAGGCATAAACAAAGTATCACCTACAAATACAGCATCACCGATCACATAGCTTAAACAAGCAGGCGTATGCCCCGGTGTAGGGATGTTATAGGCTTGTAATTCACCAATCGTAAAAGTTTCATGATCGTCAAACAGATAATCAAATGATTGATGTGAATTGAAATACTTGATATCCAAGTTATAGATAGCACTAAATGTTTCTTGCACAATCGAAATTTTATGGCTCATGGCAATTTTACCACCCAACTGCTCTTTTAAATATTGAGAAGCTGTCAGGTGATCGGCATGCACATGCGTTTCTAAAATCCATTCAACCGTTAATTCATTTTTTTGGATGTAAGCAATGATTTCATCGGCATGAATTGTTGAAGTAGTCGCAGATGCAGGGTCATAATCCAACACGCTGTCAATAATGGCACATTGACGCGTTACAGGATCACTTACCACATAACTGAATGTATTAGTATTTTCATCAAAAAAATGCTGAATATCTGCGTGCATCTTATGCTCCTGCAACCTTACGATGAATGAGAATCCCCACCAACATTGCAACAATGAAATAGATTGCTTGATAATAACCTAAACCAATCAAGGTTAGACTTGGCGCTGGACAAATTCCTGCAACGCCCCAACCGATACCAAAAATAAAACTACCTGTGATCAGTTTAGAGTCAATTTGAGTTTGTTTAGGCAAATCAATTGGTTCATTTAAAATGGTTTTTGGTTCAGCTTGGCGCATAATTCTTTGGAATGGAATAAAGGCAACCGCAATTGCACCCATCATAACAAATGCCAGACTTGCATCCCATGTACCGAAAAGATCGAGGAAGTTTAAAACTTTTTCAGGATTCGACATACCAGAAAGAATCAATCCAGCTGAAAAAATACCACCGAAAACAAAGGCTAAGAAATTTTTCATTTAGAATGCTCCTGTGATATGGCGGATAACATAAACGGTAATAAAGCCAGCTAACATAAAGGTAGCTGTTGCTGCAATGGAGCGCTTAGATAAACGACTCATGCCACAAATACCATGTCCACTGGTACAACCCGAACCCAAACGAGTACCGAAACCAACCAACAATCCCGCCACAATCATCATCAATGGGCTTGCATTCAATTCAACTTTAGGTTGAGCCACGATGCCATAGAAAAAAGGCACAATGAAAATACCTAACACAAACCACAATGCAGGCGTTTTGAACAGCGTTTGCGGATTTAATACTTGAGCCAGTAAACCACTAATGCCTGCAATACGACCATGAACATATAAATAGCCCACGACTGCAAGACCAAGCAATCCACCACCGATTAATGCCAGCAGATAATCATGCATTTTGAACACCCAAAACAATATATGTTTTTATAATATATTATTGTAATTATTATTCAACTATTCTCTTGTAAGTTTTGTAAACTTCATCTGACTATTCGTCTATGTTTGCGATGTGAGAGAGATTTCGCAAGTTTTTGGCTGATATTAAGTCATAAGGCAGAAAATTTAGTCATTCTAAATGACTGCCTCATAACGTAATAAAGATATATCAAAATAGACAGCAACGACAAAAGTTGAGGGCATTAGACTCATTTGTGAGCAAGCGCAATAAGTTCTTTTTTATGCCGACGAATTACACGTTTAGCAGCATCTAACATAATGCGATTGGTAGTCTCATCATCACCAAAGTCAATAGGTTTAGCTGGACACATTGGACGAGCTTTTCGATCTTCGATTGTGTAGTCTTTAAGACGCTTACCCATACTGCACCTCTCAGAATTTCTTAACTTTCACTAATATAACATAAAATTTAGTTTGTTAAAAAATCATCAATACGAGTTTTTAATTACCCTATTTATTGCTTAAAGATAACTTTTTTTGTTATTAAATGGTCGCTTGGAACAAGAATCACTGAGATGAAACGAATAGGAATAGTTGCTACATTCATACAAGAACAAGCATCTGTGTGCTTTGGACTCAAAACAATATAAAGTTCAACATATCATGCATCTACAATATCTACAAAATTAGCATTTAAAACTTTTGCCAAATCGCTTGGTGTTAAACCAATATCTAATCCCCGCTTCCCTCCACTCACATACATAGTTGCAAGCTGTTGAGCGGATGCATCAATCACTGTTTTCAGTTGTTTCTTCTGCCCAATTGGACTAATGCCCCCAACCAAATAACCTGTCAAACGCTCAGCATCTTTAGGATCAGCCATGTGTACTTTTTTACACTGAAAAGCAGCCGCAACTTTTTTAAGATTTAATTGGTAATGGACAGGTAAAATCGCCACAAAATAATGCTTATCATCACTGACCAATAAAGTTTTAAATACTTCTGTGACATCTAAGCCTAACTTCTCCGCAGCTTCTAAACCAAAACTTTTAGCATTATGATCATGTTCATATTCATGCATAGAAAATTGAATTTTCTTGGCTTTTAAAAGTTTAGCTGCTGGAGTCATTGAAAAAATACTGTAAAAAACGATGCTCAAATTATACGCTTGATTGAGATTAAAAGTGAATTCGCTTAGGCCATTTTTAAATATAAAAGTAACTATCGAAAAAATAGCCTAAAATCATTAACTTGGTTTACGTGAATTTTCAACCAACACGTTAGCTAAGCGCTGTGCATGCGCAATCACGCGATCCAACCAACGTTGTGCCGCCAACAACTCTAAACCTGTCGCAGCATTGAGCTGATTCACGGCAATATATTGCAGCATTTTTTCACGGTTTTCGGCACGTTGATCTTCTGTCCATTTTTTCAAATTAGATAATTCGGTATTTAGACTTAGTACATGTTTATGCACATCAAAATCATCCTTTTCTTTTAGATGTTCATCAAGAATTTGTACAAAATCTAAGCCAACTTGATAAATTGCAGGTTGGGTGCGTATTTCTTTTGCTAAAGTAATATTTTCCAAATCACTTCGTAAAACACGTAAATACACCATCAAACGAAGCATCGCCATTAAACGCTGTTGATCGGCTTCATTTTCTGAAATCGACATTTCTTCCAAATAGCGTTGGACTTGAATGAGTACTTCATCTAGCTGTAATAAACGTACTTTTGAAGGTAATCTTCCCTCTTGGATAGCCAGTTTTAGCATCACCAAAACGTCATACAAACTATGGTAAATCACCTTTGATGCAGCATGAATAGCCAAGGCGGGCACAGATAAACTCGCTTGATCGAGATAACATAAAACCGATTGAGTTTGATCGGGGATAATTTTCATAATCAGTTTTTCGAACTGACGGATAAAAGGCAAAATAATCAAAGTACCAGAAATACTGAATGCTGTATGAAATGCAGCAACAATCACCACATTGTCCCATGTTGCCATAAGACGTTGATTTTGTGTTAGCTCAAGAAATAACGGTTTTAAAATAATAAAAGCAAAAATGGCTGAAATGATGTTAAAAATCACATGAACCGCTACAGTACGTTTGGCATTTGCAGTTGAACCAATTGCAGCAATAATGGCTGTCGCCACCGTACCAATATTCTGTCCAATCACCAAACCTAAAGCCTGTTGCAAATCAATCGCACCACTGGCCAATGCTGCTAAGGTCGCGGTAATTGCAGCACTTGAAGATTGCAACAGAATGGTCATAATAATACCGACCAAAACCAAACTGAGTTGCGCAATCAAAGATCTACTTGAAAATACTGATAAATCGACACGTTCAGCAAAACCTGACATGGCAACTTGCAACATATCAATGCCAAGGAAAATCAGACTAAAACCTGCCAATGTCATTCCAAATAATGCAACTCGCCCCTGACTAAATAATTTGAGCATTGCACCCAAACCCAGCAAAGGTAATGCAAAACTGGTGATGGAAAATTTAACACCTAAAAATGCCACCATCCAACCCGTACTGGTTGTGCCAATATTCGCACCAATAATGACACCAATTGCCTGAGCAAAAGTAAGAATCCCCGCACTAACAAAACCAATCGTGGCTAAAGTTGTTGCCGTAGAAGACTGTACAATTAAAGTTAAACCGATGCCTGAAAGCACAGCTTTAATGGGTGAACCTGTGAACTTAGACAACCAAATACGCAAGGTTTCCCCTGCCATATCTTTTAAGCTGTCCGTCATCATGGTCATACCAATCAAAAATAGGCCAATACCACCACATAATTGTACAAAGACTTCTAACACACTTACTCCCTGTGCAATAAGCAATTTTCAAAGTGCTAAAAAGCCGATATTGTACGTACTTTTATCTTAAAATTGCAGTTTATTTGTTCTATTCCAATAGTTTATATTAAATAAAAAACTTGTCATCAATTTGACATATTATTAAAACCTAAGGATAGATCAGACTCCATTGGTTTATCCAATCATTCGATAAAACAAAACGAAACCTCTGTATTATGCTGACACGATACAATTCAAATCTTCAGTTCACTTGACTGAACCAATCGCTCACCTCAAAATCAGTATATATACTCACATACGCCAAAATGACAGATATAGTTTTAATATGATTTTTAATGCATTTAGAAAATATCCATCTATAAAAATATTCAGTATTGGTTGTACTGTTTTAACGTTAGCAGCCTGCTCTCCACTAGGAGGTGGCTCTCTTGCAAAACGCTCAGCTAAACTTTCTACAGGGATCCAAAAGGCTTATGCTGTGCATCCTGATACAGCAAATCGTGTAGCACCAATCATTGTACAAAGTGCAGAACAACATAATGTTGATCCTCTGCTTGTCGCTGCAGTTATTAGACAAGAATCGAATTATCGTGCCTATGCTGTTTCACCTTCAGGTGCAGTTGGGTTCACACAAATTATTCCACGTTATTGGCAGCAGACTTGTCCTGGCGATTTATTCCATGAACATACCAATATCAACTGTGGTACATTTATTTTAAATCATTATAAAAATCAGTCGGGTAAATGGCCTAAAGCTTTGGCCTATTACAATGTGGGACCTACTGGCTACAATAGTAATCGAAAAATGAAAAAGCAAGGTAAACGCTACGCGAAACAAGTCAAACAGCACCAAAAAAACTTAAAAGATGCACTTTAATTTTGACTTACTAGCTTAATAAAGTAGCCAATATCCGTTGAATTAAAGCCATCCTCAGATGGTTTTATTTTCCTTTCTTTTTCTACTTTTCTTCTTAATATTTTCTTTCCCGAATAAAAAACACCCTCAACGTGAGTTGAGGGTGTTTAGAATAATGAGCTGGCGATGACTTACTCTCACATGGGTAACCCCACACTACCATCAGCGCGAAGAGGTTTCACTTCTGAGTTCGGGAAGGGATCAGGTGGTTCACTCTTGCTA
>NZ_JACAXD010000021.1:0-49183 GCF_013391485.1 Acinetobacter sp. SwsAc5 | reverse complement strand
AAAATCATTTGAATGATTTCTTCTTGGTCTACGTGCCATAAAATACTCCATATATTGATGTTTATAACATCATTTGAGGAGCAGAATATCACTTATAGGAGTTGTTCAAATTTACGGATCCATCTCTGAGATAGGGTTGACAAAAATGCAATATTGAATGAAGTCTAGTTCTTGAGCATGAGTAAAAACGGAGATTGAAAAAAGTAGAAAAAGATAATAGTGATTCTTCATATCAAATTTATTATTTTTATGTCCATATTGACTTACTTGTGGATTGTTCATTTTATATGGACACTTATGGAGTGGATACTGTTGCATAAAAAATCAAATACAGTATGAGCTAGTTAGCTAGGTTTTTAATATTTCGGAGAGGGATATGAGCTTATATACAGTAGACACGGCTAATAAAAAACTAAAACCACTAGACATCACACAACTGAAACAACACAACCTGACAGAGCGTTATGACTTACAGGAATGGTTGGTGAGTCACCCTGAAGCATTAGGCGAAGAACTACTCATTATCCAAAAAGAATTTGATGGGTTTGATGGAACAGGTGAACGCTTAGACCTGTTGGCATTAGACACCAAAGGGCAACTTGTACTCATTGAAAACAAACGAGATGACAGTGGACGTGACGCTGTGTGGCAGGCACTCAAGTATGCCTCTTATGTTGCGCCATTTACCTCTGACGACATCGAAGATGTCTTTGCAAAATATTTAGTTAAAAATAAACCTGTATATGCAGATTTAGATGATCATGCTTTTGATGCGGATCAAGTGAAAAACACTGCCAAAATACTGATTGAACGCTTTTTAGAAGAACATCAAGAAATGGGTGTGGCAATTACCACCTTAAACCCACGCAATAGCCAACGAATAATCTTAGTGGCAGGTGAGTTTCGTAAGGAAGTCACCAATACAGCACTGTGGTTACTTGACCGTAAGATTGATGTGAAATGCGTGAAGGTATCACCTTATAAACTAGACGAACAACTGTTAGTAGATATTCAACAAATTATTCCTGTCCCTGAAGCATCAGAATATATGGTTCGACTCACCCGCAAGGAAGATGAAGAAACCATTGCCAAAGTAAAACAAGCAGATCATACCGATATTCGTTACCAATATTGGGAACAATTGCTCGCTCATTTCGCTCAAAGTGACAATTCGCTTTATAACAACATTAGCCCCAAGACCGATCATTGGCTCAGTTCAGCAACGGGTATTTCTCAATGTAACTACCATCTGATTTTATTACAGAAAGCAATACGGGTAGATATTGAGTTTGCTAGAAAGGATACCGTAGAGAACAAACAGTTATTTGATTTCTTCTATCAGCGTAAAGACGAGATTGAGCACAAATTTGGTCAGCCTTTAGATTGGCTGAGATTAGATACCAAGAAATCATCTCGGATTGAATTTAGTTTGTATACTGACGGGCATAATTCGGATTTATGGCAAAGCTATATGGTGTGGCATTTGGAACATATACAAAAGCTTGAACAGGCATTTAAGCCATATATGAATGAAGCATATCAAGCTATTAAAAATTGATTTATATCAATGTTTCATAAAGTGAAAACATTGATTTTGAAGTAAGTGTAGAGGGTAAAAGATGTATCAACAAATTGGCAGTATTAATGAGACCATTACTAAAATGTTTCGTGCGGAAACATTGACTCGCTGTGAATGGTGTTTCTTCTATTAACAACCAATCAACACTAATTACATTAAGAAAACAAGTGTTTGATTATTTATTTGTGGTATATGGTATTATAAATATATCAACAAATAGGAGTTAGTTATGGATCATACCTGTGTCACCTTAGAAGTACCTACCGCTTTAGTCGAACTGACTGTTGAAGCACTTAAACAATTCGATCATAAACCTATCTATGATTTATCATCCGGTTTCATACAGCCGCCTATTACAGAAATATTGCTCGAAAATGTATGTAGAGGTGATGTTTCAGATGAACTCGAATTTTTAGAAAAGTACAGCATCCCCTACTCTTGCCATGTGGAACCTGATCCGAATATTCCGGAAGCGCATTATCATCTTCGTCATGCTGATGATGGCACTCCAATCAAGAAAGTATATTTTGGATCACCGCACCATTTGGAAATTCATGATGTGCAAAAGCTATTAGAGAATGCAGAAAGCGAAGCTGCTCTACGTGAAGGCCTAGAATCTCTGATTGAAAAAACTAAACAGCCTGAATGGTAAAAAAAAGCCCCCCGAAGGGGCTTAATTATTTGCGTTTGGCGTAAAGAAAATAATTGATAAAAGGTGCTGCAAAAGCGATTCCACCTATATAACCGAGGATCGTAAAGTAATCTGATTCAGGAACGATACCTGTTGATTTGAAATAAGTCAGAACAAAGGTAAAGCCAATTAAAAAAAATAGGATGGCAGAAGTTTGCTTAGTAAATTTACCGAACTGCTCCGAGTTCAGGTTCACCAAGTCTGCAATATGTGACCGTGATAAATTCATGCTCATGTCCTATGTATATCTTGCTTTAGTTCCCATTTTACGCGGATTATAAATTGAGACTGTATTTAAAACATTACCAAGTGAATGATTATTAAATCGTTTGTTAAAAACAGATAGTTAAAGCGCCTGTATGTTACATAGATTTTCAGTATTCATGTTCGCAGGCTCATTTGCGCCGTTTAAATAGTTTCAGCGCTGAAACACCCAACGGATGATATTCGGGTTTTGAATAGCGTTGTTGCTCAGATGGTAAGGGGAATCTTTAAAGAAAGTGTCGAGTACACTAGATGCGGCGTTACTTTTACTGACTTAGAATTTAAAAGCAATTACGTTCCCGACCTGTTTACTGATCTTGCTGAAATAGAAGAAAGCAATAATTTAATGAACGCTGTAGCGAGTGTTCAAACCAAGTTGTTGAGCCTTTATTTGTTTCAATTCCATGTGTAATTTGTTTTGAAGTGATAATGTCATTGTTTCCGCGCGGAAACAAAAAAATCAAAAAATAGTTGCACTAAAGTGGTATATGTTATAGTATTCATGGTGTAGGTTATTTCAAATAGCCAAGCTTAATTCTTTACACTCCAACTGTTGATGATTCTCATGTGAAGAAGATAAAACCCGCCGTATGTAATGGCGGGTTTTTTTTGACATAATAAAAGCAGTTACTTAATAGGTATAAAAATGTTGAATTTTAAGTATCAGCAAGAAGTCGGCTATGAAATGTTGCAAACAAATTATATTCGTAAAAACACTTTAAAAAACAAGATAGGTATCATCTTGTTTTTGGTGGTTTATACAGCCCTCTCCTTCTATGCTTATTTTCCTATTATCGATCCTTATATCCAAGGATTTATTAAGCTTTTACAGCAGTTTGTTTTCTATTCTTTTTTAGCTGTAATGCTTTGGAGCTTTGTAAAACTTAAAAGAACCGGCGAAATACCACTTGTTGAATTCACTGAAACTTCCAAATTAAAGCCATTCTTAAATGATAATAAATATAAATTTGCCCACTTAAATATCTATCGCTGTATTGCATTAATGGCTCTAAATGATCCTCAAGTGAATGAATGTTTAATTGAGTCGGGAGCCTTTAAAGGTAAGACTATCAGTGAGGTAAAGGATGTGCTTGATGCCCGATCTGAGAAAGATGTATGCACAAAAGATGAACTTGATTCCATATCATCTGTATACATAAATAATAAAATAAATGATTCTAAAACATTTTCTGATATATTAATAAAATGTTAGCTTATTGATTAGGTTATCATGATATATTTCATGTAATGAGCTGATTACATATATGGATTTGTATTGCTATGCAAACTTTAAATAATATGCAAATTTTGGGGAACATCGGTACTAAAGCAAAGACGATTGATTTCCCTAACGGTGGTAAGAAAACGATACTTTCTGTAGCAACAAACATTGGCTATGGTGAGAACCAAAGAACGATATGGCATACAGTTTTGCTCTACAACAAAAGTGCTGAAATATGTTCGGAATTGGATAAAGGCGATATTGTTTGGGTTAGCGGCTATATGGATTATCGTAAGTGGGAAGATGAAAATGGTGTTCAACGTATAGCACCGGAACTACACGCTGAAAAATTTAATATTTTAAAAGGGCAAGCTGTTAAACCATCAAGTAATGATGTACCGGCTCAACAAGCAGGTTCGTATGCTGATTTAAATAAACAAGAACAGAACAAACAAAAAGCAGAAAATAGTCCCCCACCCTCTGCACCAACACCACCTAAAGCTAAACCTGATCCTTCTGATACAACTCCCAAAGACCTTCCTTACTAGGTCATATAACTAAAAATAAAAACCTCATGTATTGAGGTTTTTTTATATGCTCTTGCTTATTTGTGGTATATGTAATAATCTAATAGCACTTAATCAACAAATGGAGTTAATCATGTATAAGCGGGTACTTTTAACCAAACCTTTACTGAATATCAAATTTTCATCATGGGAACTTAGCAATTTTTTAAGTGGTTTTATACTGGCCAAGATTTGTAGTGTTATTTTAATAGGTCAATCGGATCAGGAAAATGTTAAGTCAATTTGCGCTTTTATATTTGAGTTTGGATCACCAGTATTAATATTAATGGGTTGTGCTGTATTGCAGCTTTATTTTTCAATTAAGAAAATTATAGATAATTCTGAGTCTGAATCAGATAAGATTGTGCGCAGGTCAATCGAACTTCGGGAATCTATTATTCATGCGTTAATGTGTTCAGCGGCAGGCTTCGGCATTTTCATAGGTTTCGTGCTTATTTTATCTCAATATATAATTTCAGTTGACCAGTTAAAGATCATTATAAATGGCATATTACCTTTTGAATTCTCACTAGCAATTTGTATGAGTTTGATTTGGGGCAATATAATTAAATTCACAACCCATTATAAAATTTAAACTAAATAAAAAGGACCAAATTTATTGGTCCTTTTTTTATATTTGTTTCCGCGCGGAAACAGACAGGATGCTCAGGTGTCAAATTGTTGGTCAGGGTTTGGGTTTAATATGATTATTGAATTCCGGCTGCGCGTTGAAATTTTGTCTTAATGTGTTTCCGCGCGGAAACAGACAGGATGCTAAGGTATCAAATTATTGGTCAGGGTTCGGGTTTAATATGGCTATTGAATTCCGGCTGCGCGTTAAAATTTAGTCTTAATGTGTTTCCGTGAGGAAACAGACAGGATGCTAAAGTATCAAATTATTGGTCAGGGTTTGGGTTTAATATGACTATTGAATTCCGGCTGCGCGTTGAAATTTAGTCTTAATGTGTTTCCGCGCGGAAACAGACATGATGCTAAGGTATCAAATTATTGGTCAGGGTTCGGGTTTAATATGGCTATTGAATTCAGGCTGCTCGTTAAAATTTAGGGCTATACGGAATAAAGTGTTGAAATTAAGATTTTAATTAAGTCTAAAATGAATCAAATTTGGTGGGATACGGAATTAGAAAGCCCTCATGTGAGGGCTGTTTTTAAACTATGCGGTAATTTCTTTTAATCGCTGAATCATAAATATCTCATCAAGATCGAAAGATTTAGCGAGGTTTAAATTGTTTTGGTATGAAGTAGCACAATCTTCTGCAATAGCTAAGTCGAGATTGCCATTTAAGTCACGCACACAAATTTGAAAATCTAAAGCATCTTTGATGGTAAGTATGTCTGCAAAACTATCGTTTGGATATTCTTTGCTTAATTTTGCATATTCAGATTTATAAGACTTTAAAGCATCTTGAATCTGATCATCGCTCATTGCGTTTAAGTATTCTGCAAAAGCATCATTAATGACAACCTTGCCTTTTCTTTGCATTTCTTCAATCACAATCACATGCTTTTGTTCAGACAACTCAAGAATACCGCTTTTTATTGCAAGCAATCTGCTATTGAGAATACGCTGAATATCAGACCATACACCAACTGGAATGGGTTTTTTGCCACTCATCCAGTCTGTAATTGTTGGTCTTGCCACTGGCAGATTGTCAGCTAGATCAGCTTTCCATGTTTTTCCAAAAGCCGCAATACCGAGTTTTTCTAGTAATTCAGATTGATTAATTTTTTCCATGTCTGTTCACCAAAAAAATAAGGCGAAATTAATCGCCCTTTAAAATTAATATTGTGCGTCTTTCCAAGTAGAAACAACCAGTCTGAATTTGTCACCGTAAGCATTAGATGTATTTACGATCTCATCCATAACTTCTTTAGAAACAACAACTGCATCATTGCCAATTGCGACTTTAAGTGAGCGTGGAGAGTAAGATACAACTTTATTAGCAAGTAAGGTATTGAATGATTTTGCGAATGGTTTAGCGATTTTGATAGTGTTCATTTTTAAAAGCCCTTTGCTTTTTGACTGATGACCTGTTCATCTGTCTATGTGTTTAATGTTAGACTAATTATAATTAGTCGTAAAGCATTAAGTTGTTTTATTTTTATTCAGCCTAGGAAAGGTAGTTCCACACTATATTCTGAGATAGAGATTTTACTTAAAGACTAAATTCCATTACTTATTCCGTAGAGCCAAATTTAGTTTTAATGTGTTTCCGCGCGGAAACAGACAGGATGCTCAGGTATAAAATTATTGGTCAGGGTTCGGGTTTAATATGGCTATTGAATTCCGGCTGTGCGTTAAAATTTAGTCTTAATGTGTTTCCGCGCGGAAACAGACAGGATGCTCAGATATGAAATTCTTAGTAGAACATTTTTGTTTTATGTTTAAAAAAATGTAGGAAAAGGTTCACAAAAAAACCACACTTAGTCATGTTGCTGATATGTGGTATATGTTTTATAATTAAATACTCGAAGAATCTATCAACATCGGAGTTTGCTATGAATGCACAGGTATTAAATACGGAAAAGTTAAGCTATAAGCATATTGGGAACCTAGCTAATGCTTTATATGTTCTTTCTCAACATGCGTTAAAACAAAAGATTCAGGCAGTCCAACTTACAGAACAAATTAAAGTAGGTGATATCCCTGAACAAGATGTAGTAGATGTTCAACAGAAAATTAAATCTGTTTTAAAGACGCAACAGTTTTTTCATAGTGAACGGCAAATAATTATTCACTATCTACTGGCTAAGGATATAGCTACTTTTAAAAAGTTTGTTGTGGTGAAAGGGGTAGCTTATGGACTGGTTAAACTCAATAAGTACAACTTGTACTGCATTGTAAATAAAAAATTGATTAAAAAATTTAATGCGGTTCAGGTTGGCGATCACTTCGATCAAATGCCATTATTGAGCGATAACGAGTTAGAGGAAATTATTTCGTTGAAAGAAGCAAAGCGCATATTCAAGCTTTACTACAATGAAGTTTTGCGTCAAACGAAAAAAGGAAGAAAAAAAATCTCAAAGCTTAAAGCCGATAAGAAGGCACAACCCAAAGAAAAGATTTTAGGGACCTCAAAATCAGCATCAGGCAGCGTAGTGGTGATTAAAAAACGGAAGCGATTTGCTCTTACAAATAAACCAGTATAAAAAAAAGGCCATCAGGCCTTTTTTTTTCTTTCCGCACGGAAAGGTTCTAAGCAACTATCAATATTATCATGCAAGGTTTTTAGTTCTTCAAACCGAGTTTCTGTCATTTTTTTAAGGAATGAGTGTGCCCAAAGTGGGATTTTGTCATCAGTATGCCATCTTTGAATGACTTGTCTGCTAATAGTTCTATTACTAATTTCGGATATGTATTTAGCTGTCTGAGCCATCCAACGCTTCCCAAAGACTGCTGTTCCGATCCTTTCTACATGAGAACTTGGTTCATTTGATGTCACTGTAAAGTTTCTCCTTTTTTTTATTATTATAAAATTAAATATTGCAAAAATAAAATATTATTTAATAATAAAAGTTCCTAAAATGATATTATATTAAATGTGGCTATCTTCTTATTTGAAATGATTTCACTGTTTCTCGTTGCAGCATTTGGTGTGTATGTTAATGTCTAATTTAAAATTTTCTATTTGTGTTTCTTTAGCTTTGCTACCGACTATATGCTTGAGTGATAGTAATTTAGGTAAGTGCAGAAATTTTTTTTATGACCAAGTTCCACCACAATTTACCAGTCCAAAGATAGGCGCAAATATTTTTCAATTATGCTATTCGGATTTTGCCGTAAGTTATTCAGGTATCTCAAAGACTGGTATATGGTCGGCAGAGTTTATTACCCCGCAAAAGTTAAAATTAGCTCAACAAATTTCGAGACAGGATAATTTTAAAGAAGAAATAAGAATTCCTGAACGATATAGAGCAAAATTAGAGGATTACAGACGTAGTGGTTGGGACAGGGGGCATTTAAGCCCATCGGCTCAAAGAGAGAGCAGGGAAGCGCAAAATGATTCATTCTATCTTACTAATATTTTCCCACAAGCCAGTTCCAATAACCAAGGTTTATGGGCAGATATTGAAAAGGCAACAAGAGGGTATATAAAGAAAACTAACCAATCCGCATATATGGTTACTGGAACACTTTTTATTGGCCCAAAGCTGAAAACTATTGGATCAGGTGTTTTAGTACCAACACACGTTTATAAGGTCATCTATTTTCCATCAACCAACATAGCCGGTGCTTATGTTGCTGTAAATGATAATTCAGGTAGGGTAGACACAGTTTCGATTAAGCAACTTGAACAGTATAGTGGTGTGAATTTCTTTCCAACCAAGAAGAAAGATGCGTCTTTAACTGTTAGATATAACCTACCGTTAACACCTAATCATACCTCTAGGTTGCGAGGTATATATCCTAATCCTGTAAATCAAAGTCAAATTTTTGAAATGCTTCCTGATAATTCGATACATAGTAAAGTTACTCGTATACCTCAATATCAAGAAAATAGAAGTGTTGCTACTGATTTAGGTAAAGGGGTAGCTAATGAGTTAAAGGATGCAAGTATCAATATAATTAGAAAAATTCTAAACTAATAGGTGTTAGTTTTTCAGGGGGGGAATTAGAAAATACTTTTTTTGGATGAACTAAATTTTGAGATTCTTATCTATTGGAGAACTTGAAAAGCTGTTATATGTATGAAGATATTAACATAATAAAACAACTTGTAAATGTGGTATATGTTATATTTATTATTAAAGTCTGAGGATGATAATATGACATTTACTGAAATATCTGATTTATTCACTTATGTAATTTTAGGGGGTATTGTCAGTTTTGTCGCGTATGTATTATTTGGTGTTGTTCGTCAAAATCGCGCTGAAAAAAAATATAATAAACTAGCAGAAATTAAAGAACAGAAACTTAATTATCTTAATGCTGAATTAGCCGCTTATGATCTACAAATCCTCCCTAAAGATAAAAATAATCTTGAAGGTGGTAGATTGCAGTCATTGAAAAGTTGGAATGTGGCTGGCGAATTTAATCTTTTACCATCCGACCTTACAGATGGATCGGAAGTGTATCGTTTCATATTTAAAAATAATGATATTTCTAGTGGTGTATTAGAAATCAATATAGATGAAAAATTAGGATCAAAAAAAACCAATGAAGCAAAAGATACCGTATTACTGAATAAGATGATTAAAGATGAATTTGATCGTCTTAAAGGGAAAGGTGGTTCCGTTCTGAAACATAGCTTTTTAACTCAAAATAGGGTTGAAGGGGTAAAAGGATTAGCCATTGCAAGTAAAAATTTAGTTTTAAAACATACAACAATTAATAAAACTGTAGAACAATTCAAAATCAATAAGGGCGATTTATTGATTCCGGTAATGAATGTTCAAAAAGAATTCTTATCATATCAAGTCATCGATAGTCACCATAATAAACGTATGAGAATTGGTAAATCGATTAAAGGTGGTTTTTTCCCTGTAGGAAAGTATAGAGTTGATAATGAAAAGTATATTTTATGCGAAGATTATCTGACGGCCGCAACATTAAACCGTGCTACAGGTATTACAGCCTTAGTAGCATTTGATGTTCAAAATATATTGGATGTAGCTCAAGATTTAATACAGCAAAATCCAAAAGTCGAACTTATTTTCGCAACTTCAAGAGATATGTTAACTACGAATAAGTCTCGTATCAAAAAGGCTCTATATTATTCGTATCTTTTTAATATGCCTTTCATCTTTCCAAAGTTTCCGGATGGTGAGCAGTATGACCACTTTAAGACATGGAATGAGTTAAATCGATATGATAATGATGAGCAGATCAAGAAGAAAGTTGATTCTCAAGTAAAATTCTTTAAGGATAATGGGAAAGTTTCGACTATACGTTTAGCCAGTGATAAATATGGAATTGAATATTGAGGTTGAATCTACGTGTCGGTAAACAATAGATTTAAGAATATAAAATGCGATTATTGCAATGATAAAACTAATGTGGTGAATGGAAGTGTTCTTTATGGACCGAATCATCGGTTGTCGAATAAATTCTTTTATTATTGTGAACCCTGCCAAGCATGGGTTGGGATGCACGAAGGGTCAAAAAAACCTTTTGGAACACTTGCGAATGCGACATTAAGGAAGAAGCGATTAGAAACTCACAAAGTATTTGATATATTTTGGATTAACAGCAAGAATCCTAAAGAGGAACGAAAAGCTGCATACGCATGGTTGGCTTCTAAAATGAATATTCAGATAGATAAATGTCATATAGGAATGTTTAATGAAGAAGAATGTAAATTAGCAATTAGATTCTGTTTAATACGAAAAAAGAGCGCCTATAAATAAGCGCTCTTTATTAAGATATATTAATGGATTATTATTTATAGCTATTATTATAATGGTTTGATTTATTATATTTGTTTTATTTCATTAGCTATCTCTTTTAAATCTAACTTCTCTGTAATAACTAAAACACTTGATTTCCATAATCGGTTTGCTTCTTCTTTAGTAACAGAAATAATATCATAACCCATTGAAGCTACGTGAATTCTATTCTCAGGTGTGTTTGGGTACTGGACTTTTGCAATACCATTCTCTACCCCGATTATATAATTTTTTGGGGTTGAATAAACATTATCACGCCAAAGATTTAATAAATTATTTTTAATAATTTCGAGGGAAGCGATATTATTACAATCAGTACCTTGAGTTACAGTCGATATTATAAAATTGATTCGCATATTAATTTATCCATTAACTTAATAATATCTATTTTAATATACGCATAATATTAGTCAATATTAAGAGAAAATAAAGTCATTATATTTTATTTGGGTATTGTTTCGCTGATTATAATATTTTACCAAGCACCGACCTATTATAAATGGTTAATAATGATTAATGGTACTTGGTAAACAATTTTAATATTATTAATTACGTTCTTTTGAATCGGGGAATCTTTGTAGATGATTCCATTCATCAGCCAGTTTGCGTCTTTCACTATCAAAGCGTTCCTTTACTTTAGCTTTTGACATTTCACGCTGTAGGGTATTTAAACCAAAATTGTCACTTTCAAGTTGAATTTCATCGGTATCCTTTTCCATGTCAGCATACATGGCTTGATCACCTTGTTTAACCTCAAATTCAGTAGTAATAACAGGTGGTTGAGAGTAATCCCGTGTTTCAATAGAAGTGGTGTCAGCAAGGGCTACAGTAGTCATGTAGGACGCTAGAGCTGCTATGACTAATTTTTTCATTTGAAAATTCCTTTTGTAAAGAATGATTATAATGTTTCTATTATAGAATATATTAATATCTTATTATCTAAAATAATAATTTAATATAAAACGATTACATAATGTAAAGGTTAAAACTTGGTAAAAATTGCTAATAAGTGGTATATTTTTATTAATATTTAACTCCTAAGCAAGTAGTTATGGAACAAAGTCTAGCACTTAATATTCTTAAAACAGGTCGTAATACCATGCTCACAGGTATGGCGGGTGCGGGAAAGACTTATGTTTTAAATGAATACATCGATTACCTAAAAAAAAGACGAATCAAATTTGCTGTCACAGCTTCAACTGGAATTGCTGCAAGTCATTTGAACGGTATGACTATTCATTCTTGGTCTGGAATAGGGGTAAAGGAAACTTTATCGATTTCAGATTTGGAAAGTATTAAGGCTAAAAAGTTCAATATTGAAGATACAGCAGTCCTAATTATAGATGAGATATCTATGTTGCATTCGCGACAGTTTGAATTGGTTGATGAAGTATTACGTTTTTGCCGAGAAAACGATGAACCTTTTGGTGGGATTCAGATAATCGTATGTGGAGATTTCTTTCAATTGCCACCAGTAGAGAAAAATAAAGATACGGGTAGTGCAAAATTCTGTTTTATGTCACCGGTGTGGGTAAGTGCTAAATTTCATATCTGCTATTTGACTAAACAATATCGTCAGCAGGGTGATGTATTGTCGGATATTTTGAATCAAATTCGGAGTGATACCGTCACACAAGAATCATTAGATATGATCCGTGCCACTAAAACGAATGATTTAGGGGATAAATATACCCGTCTATACACTCATAATATTAATGTAGATGAAGTAAATAATAAGTACCTAAATGAGTTGGAGACTAAAGAATATAGTTTCCAAGCACTTTTCGAGGGGAATAACTTTTTATGTGATTTATTGATGCGTCAGAGTCGTATACAGGAGATTTTTAAGTTCAAAGTTGGCGCATTAGTAATGTTTACTAAAAATAATGATGAGTTAGGTTACTGCAATGGAACTTGTGGTGAGATTGTCAGCGTGATTGAAGATGATGAACATGGGTTTCTACCTGTTGTCTTAACAAAAAAAGGTGAGAAAATCGTTGCGTTGCCTGAGATATGGTCCATAGGGGAAAATGGCGAGGTTGCAGCATCTATGACTCAATTGCCCCTACGTTTGGCTTGGGCCATTACCGTACATAAGAGCCAAGGGATGACATTAGATGCTGCTGAAATTGATTTATCGAATGTATTCGAGCAGGGTCAAGGTTATGTGGCGTTGAGCCGGTTACGGACACTTTCAGGCATGAGAGTGTTAGGTATGAATGATTTGACTACACATATTTCGACTTTGGTAAGAAAGGTAGATAAGCGGTTTAGAGAACTTTCAGATCAACTTGAAACAGAGTTGGAAAATCATAAGTTCACACTGGATCACAAGGCTTTTTATGCAAAAGTGAAGGCAAATAACGGTATATTGGGTCCTAGATCGGGTTATAGAGGTCCGAGAATCGGTGCATCAAAGAGTTCAAGAAAAACAGCAAAAAAAAATAGTGATTTCGTTGTAGAAGCAATCAAGGCTAAACGCACATTAGAAAGTATTACTCAAAATGGTCAAATCTGTTATTCGACAATTGTTAAGCATTTGCTTGCGGCCAAAGAATCGAATCCTGAAATTTGTCTAAATTATCTAAAGCCAAGTCCGGATGTTTTGAGTGCTGTCTCAAAAGCTATTAAATCGTATAACAGCTGTGGAAAGGAATTATCATTCAGAAAAAACAATTCTGTATTTGTTTCAGCGCATGTGAGCGTAGTCAATGGTGAAGATGTTCCTGAATGCGATATTTGGAAAGCATTAATTTTCTTGGATGATTTGGGAGAGGTAAAAGCATAGCGTGTGCTTTGGGTGTTAATTATGAGCTTAGAATACAATCATCAGGCATTTATTGCGGCGTTTGAAGGGCATTTAGATAGTTTAGGTTTTTACCTTAAAAAAGATTTTGATGATACTGAAAAAGGTGGGCGTTTCTTCGAGAAAGGAGCTAGGAAGAATAAAGCAAAAGGAAAATATAGATATATACCATCACATGAATCTTACAGTGGGAAGCCTGTAATTATTTATACTTTTTTTGAAGTGTGGGACAAGGCTACAAATAAAGTAATAAGTGGTAGTAGAACGGAATGCTTTAAAGATACATCTTCTTCTAATTCAAAAAATACTACTACATTTGATAAGGCTGAATATGAGCGCAAAAAAGCTGAAAGAGATGCTTATCAAGCTTCATTGCAAAAAAAATTTTCTGAAAAAGCATTTGAAGAATATAAAAGTTTAAAAGATGAGAATGCTGATCCCAATAACCATGAATATATCAGAAGAAAAAATGTTGCTGCGGGTAGGGGGTTGATTATTGCTAAAGAGAACATGAAGATTGGTTCTTATTACAATATACATAAGGCTGATACGAATCAGCACGATTATTACTACATTAAAAAGGGGGATTTACTGATCCCTGCTATAGATTTAAGTTTGCAATTCAGGACATACCAAAAAATAGACCCTCATGGAACAAAAAGACAACGAATAGATATTTCGACTGTTGGTGCTTTTTATTGTTTAGGAGACTGGCGAGAAAATACATTCAGAATCTATTTAGTAGAAGGATATGCAACGGGATATACCTTACACAGGGCAATGGATTCAGCTGTAGTTTTTGTATGTTTTGATGTTCAGAATATTGGTGTTGTTGCTGCACAGATTCGAGCAAGATATCCGTTTATCGAAATTATTATATGTACTGATAATGATCGTAAGAAAAGCACCAAAGTCGGCTTGTATAAAGGGTTTGAATACGCTTATAGATTTGATCAACCATTTATTTTTCCTAAGTTTGATGACGGGCCGGAATATGATGATTTGAGTGATTGGAATGATCTAGCTACTGTTCTATTGGATAGTGAGATTAAAGTAATGGTAGAGAAGCAAATTTCATTTTTTAAAGAATACGGGAAGGAGAAATGTATTAAATGGGTGGCAAAAAGTAACGGTTTAAGTGAAATGGATTTGATTGAATATGCTGAACGTAATCGTATTAAAGATTTGTTTTCAACCCTAGATTTATAAATATTGTGCTATTATTATTTATATCAATAATAAACATTAGCTAAATGTTTTGGAGAAGTTAATGAAAATTAAAGGTTTGGTTTTAGTTTTAACGTCAGCTTTATTGTTTACAGGCTGTCAAACAGTTGCTCAAGGTACAACAAAAGTGGGTGACTGGATGGAGAAATCTTCTCTAAACGAGTTTGAGCAAATGACTCATAAGGGTATTCGCGATAAATTCTTATGGATAGAACAGCAAGAGAATGGACGTAAACGGGTACAATTGGCTAAACCTTTAATTGCTGCGAAATTTGGTATTGAAAAACGGAATGTTAATAGTCTATTCCTAGTGCATTATGTAAATCATGAAGCCAATTTTATTGAAGCAAATCGTAAAATTGAAAACGGTTTTTATAATTCTGAACAGGATTTGGCTGCTAAATATTTTGTGGATCAAGCAAAGGCTAATGGTCATGAAGTAAGAGTCTATAAATCTAAAATTAGTGGTCGCGTAAACAATGGTCTAGTACAGCCAATCAAAGAAATTAATGGCGCATCAAATTTATATGATGTTGATCCAGTATTTGTTGAATATGATAAAGACAAACGTGTTGTAGCTATCATGACCCGTTCTTGGCAGACAATTTCAGGAATTGGTGTGGATAGTCGCATATATACAAACATTTATTTTGGTGGTGATGGCTTGCGTTGGTTCGAGAACAACTTCTCAAACAGCTATTTAAGCGATAATTTATTGCGTGTATATCGTTAAGTTATTGTGTTTAAAAGTTATTTAAAACACAAACCTGAAACGATGTCGAAACGACATCGTTTTTTTTTAACTTAAAGTAGGTTACAATTAAATAAAACATTATCAGAAACTATTTATTATAAAATATAGAAATAATATTTTTAATAATATATTATAAAAGAATTGTTTTATTCTGAAAGTTTTATTATATAGATAATAAAACTATTCTTAAATTGGAGTCTATTGAATTGGCTAAATCACCTAATATTCAAGAAGTTATTGTGGGTTTAGATGTTGGCAGAAGTGGGGTTAAGGTGGCATTTAACTTTATGAATGAAGTCAAATGCCACTTTATACCATCAGTTGTCATGCCTGCAAAAACAATCTCTTTTGATACTAATAAAAAGCAAACTGCTGATAATACTGTGGTTGTTGACGGTCGCGAATATTTTGTTGGTGAAACGGCTATCGAGCAAGGTGCAAATATCACAGTTGGCTTAAATGATAATTGGCTAAACGGTATAGAGCACAAAGCTCTTTTGCTCAGATCAAAAAGATTACTCAATTCTTATGGCATTAATCCGAAGCTAATTGTTGCCGGTTTGCCGGTTCAAACTTTTGAATCTCATGCTGAACAACTTTTTGAGCAAGTATCTGAAATCTTCGCCTGCAATGTTCAGCCAGTGCCGCAGCCTTGGGGAGTTTTTCAAGATTACTTACTTAATGATGAAGGTAGCTTAAAGAAAAGTTCAATTTCAGCTACCCGTGAAAAGTTTGCAGTAATTGATGTTGGTCACTATACGACTGATATTTTGCTTATGAGTAATCTTAACTGGATTCAGGAAAGTTCAGGCTCTACGGTTGGCATGTCCAAAGCTGTTTCAGAGTTAAAGAACCGTTTAAGCGCTATGGGAATTAGTGCTACAGCTATTGAGTGCCAATCGATTATTAGAGACAAGCAAATCAAAGAATATGGCAAATGGCGGGATGTTTCAGATGTGGTTGAAGCATCTATTCCGGCTACCGTTGATGTAGTGGTACAAGAAACTCGAAATCTCTTAGAAACACAAGCGCGAACTATTGACCATATTTTAGTTGCAGGCGGTGGGGCTTCCTGTGTGATCGATAAATTCAAAGCTATGTGGCCGCAAACATCTTGTATTGATGATCCTAGATATTCTGTAGTTCGTGGGATGCGTAAATACGGTGTTGCTTGTGCGCTCAACGATAAATCATTAGTAGCTTAGGTTGTTAATTTATGTCGGGGCAACGTAACAAGAAGGAATACAAAATTGTAATACAGAAGGAGAAAGACCCTGATCTGTATAAGTGGGCGCTTTCTTTGAATTACGGTTTATTTCCAAAACTGATTGTTGAAATGCTTCGTTGGTATGAAAAAAACAACTTACTGGTTAAAGGGGGAGTGGCTTCCCCTGATTTGCTACTAAAGCAAAACCTTAACACTCCAAATTTCAGTAACAGCGATTTTGAAAAGCAAGTTATTCAAAAACTTAACCAATTGGAATTGTTAATTTCTAGCAAAAATATTGGAGTTATTGGTACAGGAGTAGAGCATACAAATGATTTTGAACAATTAAGTAATGGTCAGGTCGAAATTAAAGCTAATAAACATGAATTTTCAACAACATCTAATTTAGATTTAGTGAATGAAACCAGTAACTCAGGGTCGGGTGTGGAAGCGGAAGAAGGGGATGCTATTCCTGTTCCTCTGCCGAGTACAGGCGATTTCAGGGTATTCAAGTACAAAGGTAAAGGAAAATGAAATTAATTACTAAAAAGCTATCAATGGCGCTACTGTCTATCATTCCAATGATGGCTATGGCGAATGTGGATACGGTAAAGAAGAATTTACAAAAGCAATATCCGGCAACAACAATTACCTCTGTTGAAGAATCTGCCATTAAGGGCGTTTATGAGGTTGTTTTAGGAAAAAATATCGCTTACACAGATATTTCCGGTAATTACTTTTTATTTGGTGACATCATTCGCATGGCAGATCAGGCGAATCTAACTTCACCAAAACGTGATGATTTAAAAAAAATTGATTTTAATAGCCTACCTTTTAAAGATGCAATCAAATACGTCAAAGGAAACGGCGCTCGTAAATTAGCTGTATTCTCTGATCCTCAATGTCCGTTCTGTAAGCGTCTTGAAACTGAACTGACTAAACTTGATAACGTCACAATTTATGTATTCACGAATCCTCTAGTTGGTTTGCATCCGGACGCACGAAATATTTCTAAGAAAATTTGGTGCTCAAAAGATAAAGCAAAAGCATGGCGTGAATATCTAATTTCAAGTATTGAACCAACATCAGATGGTTTATGCGAAAACCCTATTGATCGTAACGTAGGTTTGTCTAAATCACTTGGCTTTGATGGAACTCCAATGAGTATTTTAGAGGATGGCAGCATTATTGCAGGCGCGGTGTCGTTTGGTGAATTGGACTACAAATTGGATAAAGCTGCTTCTGACATGAAGAACAAAAAGAAGTAATTGGGAGGTGGCATGATGGTAATCAAAGCTAATACGAAAAAAATTGCTGTTTTGATAACCCTAATTGGGGGTATTGGCTTTTCATCAAACTTATTGGCTAAAAACTTAGGTATTTATGGTGAAACATATCCTGTAGTTGAAGTGAGTTTTATTGAAGCACTACAGGCAAGAATCCAAAAAATGGTCGATAACGGAGATTGGGAAAAGTACAAGCAAAAGTATATCAAAGATACGATGGATGGATTTAAGCGCCCTAAAGGTTTTGAATTGCCACATGCAGTAACAAGCCAAACTCGATACTTTGATCCATCGATTATTCTTGAAATGGATATGCGCCTTCCGGATGGAAAATATTTGGCGCGAAAAGGGGATTATATTAATCCGCTGAAAAATCAGAATATGTCTAGTCCACTAATTTTCATTGATGGTGATGAGGAAAAGCAAGTTAAGTGGGCTTTGCAAAAGCGCCTTGAAAATCCTAAAGCATATATCGTTCTAGTAAAAGGAAACTGGTACGAATTAAGTGTCAAAAATAAGACTAAGTTTTGGTTTGATCAAACAGGCGAGTTTATTAACCGAATGGGTATTGAGCGTACTCCAAGTTATGTGTCCCAAGATAATTTAAGGTTGAGAATTGATGAAGTCGGTCTTTAATTTTTTAAGAAAATATTTATGGCAGGCTGAGTCTCTAACTCGTTTGCATAAATCAACTAAAATAGTTTTATTAGGCCTTATCGCCAGTGCGTGTGTTGCATTTTCGACAACGGCAACGGCAGCAGATTATCCAGTTAAAAATGGTACTTGTACTGGCGAATTTATTAATCCAATCACAGGTATGTGTTGGTCTTGTATTATGCCAATTGGTATTTCAAGTATTTTCTATAAAGGTGGTCAGGACGGAACGAAGGACCTAACGGGTTGGGAGAAGTATATTTGTACGTGTGATTTGTATATTGGTGTGCCAATTTCATTTTACGAACCGGCACGAATGATTGATGTGACGACCAAGCCATATTGCATGGTTTCGCTAGGTGGTATCGAGTTTGGAAACACGGGTTCATTTGATGGTGATACCCAAGGTTTTGCCGGTGAAGAATACGGTGAAGAAAAGAAAGAATTTTACCAAGCTCACTTTTACATCAATCCGGTTATGTATGTGATCGGACAAGCATTAGACAATAGCAAATGCTTTGAACAACAAGGTTTTGATGTCGGTTATCTGACAGAAGTTGATCCAAGTTGGCATAACGCGGAATACGCAAATATGTTATCTCCTGATGGCTTCTTATATGGTACTTTCCCTGCCGTCTTTGCTTGTACTGGTGACTGTGCAGCTGCAACTGCTAATTTTGGTATTGCGGAAATGCACTGGTGTGTAGGCTGTGGTGGGCTAATGTATCCTATGACTGGTCATATTGATAACAACACATCAACAATCGAATCAGCAGGCGTAATTCAGCTTCGTCTCTTAAATAAGTTACACCGTCAAGGTATCAATCTGAGTTATTACGGTAACGATGGTCTTTGTGGTGGTTATCGACAAATTTTGATGAATAAACGTCAATACAAGTATTCGATGGTTTTCCCTGTCAGTCAGACAAAATCAGTTGTTAAAGCAATTAATCAAGCGGTAAAAAACTCTCAGGGAGCTGTTGAAGGTGATGGTAGTGGTGTATCAGATGGTGCAACAGTTGCAGATATTGAAGTGAAGAAAAGTAAGCAATGCTGTCAGCCATTTGGTCGTACAACATTCTTGTGGGGTGCGGGTCGCTACTATCCAATTAAAGGTGAAGATCAGTCATACCAAATTTATCGTAAGCGAGATTGTTGCCAAAAAGTTTATGGTTATGGGGATTAATATGAAAAATAAGTTCCTGATTTCTTCTATGTTAGCGTGTGGGTTTATGATAACTCACACCTATGCTGCTCCGACTAAAGCGACAGGCTACATAGATATTGAACAAGTTAAAAAAGACAATCCAGTTCCTAATGTTGATATTGCTAAAGTGCAAAAGGAAGCAAAGGGAATTATCGACCAAACAGTTTTACCCGAAGCCGCAAAATTGCCGGAAGGGGTAAATAAGCGTATTGAGTTAGGTCAGATAGAAATGCCGCCGCAAAAAATCCCTGATTATCTAAAAGATGATAAGGCAATGCGTGATCAGCAATTGAGTGGGCTTGATCTTGAGAAAATGGCTCAAAAGTACAATGAAGCTTTGTTAGCGGAGAAGTCAAAAAAGTCGCAGGGTCCGGATCAAGGCGCGAATGATTTTGAAGCCGGCCGTGCATACCTGTTTATATCAAGTAGTATTCCAAAGCAGACTCTCGAAAACTTACTGAATGACGCAGGCCGATTGAATATTGCTGTTTTCCTTAAAGGGAATATTGGGGATGATCCACTAAAATTCATGGGTACGCAAAAATTCATGAATACAATGAAGATCAAAACACCACCTGAACTATTTATTCATCCTGATGCTTTTACAATGTTTAAAATTGACAGAGTTCCGGCTTTGGTTGTCGCCGCATCAGACGTTAAAGAGCGATTGGATGAGCAGGGATGTGCTGCACCGGAGGATTACGACATAATCTCAGGCGATTTGAAATTAAGTGCAAATATTGCAGAGATTTATGAGAAGGCATCCAGTCCGGATATTAAGGATATTGCTCGTTACTATATGAAATATGTGAACGGAACTGATCGATATAACAATAAGAAATAATCAAGAAGGAAGTGGCCAAGCGAAAATGCTTGGCTATTTTTTTAGCACACAATTTTGTAAATAGAATCCAAAATTTCATAATCAGCACCTATACCTTCATTCGATTCGGATTGAGGTGGGGTTTGTTCTTTTACCTTGCCAGTGCTGTAATCCATTTGAGTGTATTTTAGGGGGCGAAGTTCTTTACTGTTACACTTCATTTCCGTAACGATAACAACTTGCAGACCATCTTGGTTTTGAAGATCAGGAGACTGTTCAGAAACAACAGGTTCTTCATAAGTAATGGATTCATCTAAGCTGAGTCCGGATGTGACAATATTAAATAATACAGTGTCGGATTTAACTTTTTTAATGCTAGATTTATCTACGAAGATTTTATAATCTTCATAGTCATTGTCTGTGCCTTCATTAACTAAGATTAGGTTCTTAGACGGTGTTGCAGCAAATGTTGTACTCGTTATAGCTAATAAAAGCATAGTGAATGATTTTCTTAAATTTTTCATACCGCATTATAGTTTGATTGGTGTGGTATATTATATTAAACCATTCTTATTTCTTTCGTAACTATGAAGTACAAAGATGAACAAATTGACGACATATTAAGTTGTTATTATCGGGTTGAAGTCAAAAGCTATGTTGTCAAAAAATATAGCATTAGCGCTGATACTTTAAGAAAATATTTAAAAGACCCAAATAATACAGAAAAGCTTGTAAATAAAAGAATTGCTAATAGAAATAAGCTCACAAAATATCAAGAGATTTTGAATTTTTATAATCAGTATGGTAGAGAAAAAACAATACAAAATTACAAGCTTAAAGCTGAAAAATTTGATGAGCGTCTACAAGATATAAAGTATGCTGTTTTTTATAACAGGCTTAATTATAAAGACATCATACGTCAGCTTGAAAATTGCCTTGAGGGATTGGAAAAAGCCTATAAGGTAAAGCCTGATCAATCTACTTTAAAACGGATTATTGAAGCTAATCGATATCTTATGGTGAGTGAAGAAGAAATTAAGGCTAAATATAATTTGGAATAGTATTCTTTTTGTACGCTAACAAGGTTTTATGTTTGACAATATTATATTAGACATTATAATTTTAAGTGTAGGTTTAATGACTACCGTACTGATAATGAATTAGTTCATGGTTGTAATACATTAAACTCTATTTGTTGATAGATTTGACGTTAAACTCGAATCAATGCCCGTGTGTTGAAGAACATACGGGCTTTTAATTGCCTGAAATTTATTCTCCTAAATCCCCGTTGTAGTCATATTCAGTCTGTATTGTAAATCTGACTGTAAAAGGAACCACGCTTTTTACTGCGACCCCCTGTTTAAGATAAGGGGTGAATTTAGCCTGCTTCATATTGGAATCAACTAGCTCTTTGTATTTCTGTGGTGTATTTTCAGGGTAAATAACTCGTTCAACTCGCCCAAGCTCATTGATAAGCAGGCGAACTGGTAAGCGCTCAGGAAAGCTTTCGTTGTATCTATCCGGTGTGATGGTAATAATTGGGTTATAAACGACAGACACAGGAACATCAGGAATGTTTGAGGTCGCATGTCCTAAAGGACTAAGAAACGCTAAAATAATGGTATAAAATCTAGTTCTCATTTTGGGTATACATAGTAGATTTGTATTAACAATATAATAAAGTAATTAACCGCAAATAATAAGATAACATTTATTATTTTATAATAAATAATGTATTATTACTTTCATTATTTTGCCATTTGGATTGAGTAAAAAATGGGAATTCGTAAAGGCATTCTTTCATGTGCAGTTGCTTCCTTGATGACCGTAGGGTTTGGCACTACTGCTATCACACATGCGAAAAAACCGAACATAAGTACAGAAAAAGCAGTAACAGCGGCAGATTATTATCGCCTTGGGTCGAAATATGAATCCGGTGATGATGGCTATGAAGTTGATATATCAAAAGCTATTGAGAATTATAATTCCGCTATTTCATTAGGATCGATAGATGCTTTGAATGCTAGAGGGGTACTCGCAATTCAAGATGGCAATGAAGAACTAGCCCGTAAGTTTTTCAAAATGGCAGCTGATAAAGGGGATGAAATTGCACTGTTTAATTTAGGGAATATAGAAAATTCCAAATCTAAGCAGGGCATTCTGAACAAGCCTGCAATTGATCTATATAGCAAATCAGCAAAAAAAAAATACAGTCCGGCATTAGTCGCTCTTGGTGATATTTATGCTTCGGGAATTGGTGCACCAGTAGATTACAAAAAGGCAGAGGATTATTTTATCAAGGCTGCCGATCTAAATAGTGATGATGCAGTAAACCGTCTTGCATTAATGTATTTGTTAGAGGATGGCCTTGACTCAGGGGATGAGACGGAAAATTCCAAAAAAACTGCTGAATTAATCAAGCGTGTGGCTGATAAAGGGAATCCACAAGCTTTATATATTTTGAGCATGATGTATGAGAATGGTTTCCATGTTCAGAAAGACAGCAAAAAGTCTATGGACCTACTGAGAAAGTCAGCTGATAAAGGGCATCCTGAAGCATTATTCTCACTTGGTTATTTATATTTAATGGGCCATAACGTAAACCAAGATAATGCAAAAGGCTTAGAGCTAATGAAAAAGGCGGGAATGGTCGGTTATGGTGATGCTTCAAATAACGTAGGTATGGCTTATTTAAAGGGCGAAATAGTTAAGCAAGATTATAAGGAAGCGCAGAAGTGGCTTGAACAGGCTATTGGACAAGGTAGTGTACTGGCGACCCATAATGTCGGTCTGGTCTATGAAAAAGGCTTGGGCGTTGAGGTAGATTACGAAAAAGCTAGAAAATTGTTCGCTATTGCAGCGGACATAGGTTACACACCATCAATGATTAAAATGGCTGAAATATATGAACAAGGCCTTGGTGTTAAAGTCGATCATGAAAATGCGCGGTCATGGCTAATGAAGGCGGTACAGGCTAATGATGTTGATGCAATGCTGATCTTGGCCAATTCATATTACTTTGGTGGCTATGGTTATGCGATTGATAAAGAAAAGGGTATTGAATGGCTAAATAAAGCCAAGAGCCTTGGAAGTCAGGCAGCCTACGCTACGGAAACTAGATGGAAGGGGTATGAGCGATCGGCTAAAGCTGCCAAATACGCTGAAAGTCAAAAAAAATCGTAGGTGATTGAATGAAAAAAACATTCGATATTAGTGCGTTTGAGTTGCCAAGGCATGTGATCCCATCCATAAAAGGTTATGCAGAAGATATATTCCAAGCTGTTCAAAGCTTTGGTCTAAAGCATAAGCAGCCGGAGATAATGGACTTTGAGTTTGTCACAAACATGGGAACTTTACTTACTGCATTGAGTTATATGGCAACAGCGGGAGTAGAAAGGGATGTTAATTGGCGGTTTAGTCAATATGGTCTTTTATATACTCCCGAAGTAAAAACATACTTAATGAAACATCGTGGTGGAAGTTCCGATTATGTTAATTCGATAGAATTTGCATTCGCTATTGGCATGACAGCCTGCCAAGAAAATATGGTATGGGCTATCAATGAAGGATTTAAAAATCCCTTTAGAATGTCATTCTTTTATTACAATTTCCTTGATGCGAACCTAGATTATTTGCCAAAGGATCAGGCTGATGCTAGTAAGGTTCGGAGAATTGTTCTTGAAAATGAAAGTAAGGGATATGTCCCCTATAAACATAAGCTTGAGAGTCTTTTGGATATTCCTGTCACACCGACCGAATATGTAACATAGGGTGAAGTAGTTTATATGCTATGTTTTTATACTGTTAAAATGGAGCTACGATAATTGCTTATGTGTGGTATATGAAATAAAATAATTCCTATATGGGAGAATGGGAGTTGAATATGATATTGCCTAATATAACCTTTGTTGATTATTCAGAAAATCAAGAAGGGCATGGGCTTAGAAAATCAAGTTCCGAACATAAAGCCTTATTTACCAAACTTATTGATGCTCTGACTGAGCAGCATCCACATTTAAAATCTTGGCAGATTAAGGCAATGGCTATTGAGCAATTTCTATTGGCTGCGGGTATTGATGTGATTTGCATTGATACTGTTAATGGGAAGGATTATGGTACAGGCATCTTTCATAAGGAAACTAATGAAAAGATCGCCTTTATCAAGACAAATTCAATGGTTGTAAATATACTGCACGATCTTTATTTCAAAGGTGTATTTGACAGTAGCAAGGTTGCGGAACCCGCATAAAAAAATCGGCTTTAAAAGCCGATTTTTGTTTTTTAGAACAAACTCGATGCTTGAAATGCAAACTTCCAGTCTGCTAATTGGACAACTGTTTGGTTGGTGGCATTAGCAATCGTAAAAACTGGTGATGCGTAGGCATTTGGAGTTGTAAGCGTCATCACCATGATCTGATATGAACCTGACGGCATATTGAATAAGTGCAAAGTGCCTTTTGCCGGTATGTAGAAATAACGGTTTACGATCGGTGAAGCGATAGAAGAATATTTTACGACAGTCTTACCGAAAATTGCTGTTTCTCTTGGGTTTTGAACAATGATAGTTGAAGGTCCGTCATTGCTATTGGGTAGGTTTGGTAAGACCATTGCTTCTAGTGGAAATGGTGAACCATCAGGTGCGTAAATAATATCTTTTTGCTGTAGATAAGATGGATCGGGGTACAAGACGTTGTTTCGGATTTGGGTTGCATCTTCCATTAAAAGTGCCGGTCTTATAGGTGCTGCTTCGACAACAGGTTCAGGTTTGACCTCATTCTTTGCAACGACTTCCTCGTTTTGGGCCAATTTCCCATAGATGAATGATCCGGCAAAGAAAACGCTTACCGCCAATGCGACAGTGACAAACGGGTTCATCTTTTTATTTTTAGAGACACCCATTGTCTTATCGGTATTTAGTTCCCGTTCAACATCATCTTCGTGTTGATCTTTTAGCGTTTCATCCATCAAGTTGTCGGGGTGTTCGATCCGGATATCAAGATTATGTGCTTTCGTGATTTTTAAGTTGTTATCAATGAGTTCCTTTTCGGTAGGAAGGGAAAGCATGTCATACGCATCTTGGATGCGATTAAATTGTTCTGCCTGCTTTGTGGAAGGTTTGGATAAGTTTTGATATTGATCTAGTAACTTTAAATACGATTGCTCAACTGTGGTAATGTCTGAAAAATCAGGGACATTCAAGACCGCATAGGGATTGAAGTCATTCATCTTTTACGTCTCATTGATTATTAGTTAATAAACAATAGAATAATGTTTTTTATGTTTAAAAGGAAATTATTATTATTCTTTTAATAAAAAACGGACTAACCCTATAGGTTTCGTCCGTTTTTCAACTCCATCCATAGTACAGGGGATTTGGCAGAGCCAAATCAATCGGAGTCTTGGTGAGCAGGTGAGTTACTCAAAAAAATAAGATATATTATTTTTTAGATAAAAACAAATTTATTTTGTCTTATTATTATATTACTATGTTATTTATTTAATGTTTGATTATCCATTATGCAAAACATTTTAGAATACTTTTCAAAACATAAAATGGTTACTGCTGTAATTGCCATTGCTCTTGGGGCTAGTTTAGGTGTTTCTTTGGAACTGGCAAAAGTAATGAATGTGCGTGGAGTGCTTGTTTGGTCAGGGTGCTTTGGGATATTCGTAGTGCTTTGGCTGCATGGTAAATCGTTTTTCAGTACCGAAAATTTAGGTCCATATTATTCTCGACTTTATGGGTTCGGGTTTGGTTTGATCTACACCAGTTTAGTGTTTTACCTTTTCACCTTCTATGCAGGGCAGCAAAACGAGTTTTTCAATAAGATTGCGTACGCGACATTCTTCTCGGTTGGTATTTATAACTTTTTGGTAAATAACTATGCGGGAATTGAAAAGCAACATCTTATAGCGAAAACCATGTTGGATAAAAAGATAGCTCAACAGGAAAAAGAAGCTAAAGAAAAGTTAGCAGCTGAATCTAATATTGAAGCGAAAAAATAATATTCTGCATAAAAAAGGGCCGTTAAACTGGCCCTTTTTTTATGTCTCGGTCTTATTCTTTCCTCTAGGTCTTTTTCTTTTAGGCTTTTCAGGTTCTAGTGCAGAAGGTGTTTCATTAGTTTTGGCTTGATCGTTGCTGTTTCCGAGTAATAGATCGTCATCGGATGCTGTTTGAAAGTTGCTATCTTTACCCTGATCTTCATCCTCTATTTTAACTTTTGTAACTGGTTCCGTATTGATAGAGCTGATTTCATTTTCAAGTTCATCTTGTTCTGCGATAAGTGACATTGCAAGAATATCGTCTTGTGTCATTTCAACAGGAGCTTGTAGAGTCTCGGCTTCGGAGTAATCAGGTGCGAATTCTGATGGAATATCTGTCTGATTGATGCCGCCCTCAGAATCAAAATTCTCGCAATTATTGATGCTGAGTGATGATTCTTGTGCCTTCAATATAAGCGCTAAGTCATCATCCGGATCAAGTGTTTGATCTGCTTCATTTATGCGGACATTAGCTTCATCATTTGATAATTGAGTAACATCGATGGTTTTAGCAGTTTCCGCAGGGCTGTCATCTGCTTTGAGCAGATCATCATCTGAGTTGACATTTTGGACTACGGCGTTGACGTTGGATTCTGTACTTTCAGTTTTCTTTTGGGATTTACTATTACTATCTGTTTGGTCATCCGGAGTGGAGTTCAATAGGTCATCGTCATTACTTTCGGCATTTGGATTGAGTAGGTCATCATCATTAGAATGGTTGTCACTACCCCCTAACAAATCATCATCTGAATTACTTGAGTCAGTAGCAAATTCATCAAGCTCACTCATATCAATTGTAGGACTGACTACACCAGTAATAGCCGAATCGAAGTTGAAATCTTCTGACGTTTCGATATCGATCTCATTTAGTTCATCTTCACTAATGACTGCACTTTCTTCGTTGGCATCATCATTAGAGTCATCATCTATGTTGGTAGTTGATTGGCTATCTTCGTGGGTATTTACTGGTTGATCTTTAGATTCAGTAGCAGCGATCGTATTTTCATTTTGATCCTCAGTATTGGATTCAACTTGATCTTGCTCAGAAGTGTTTTCGTCATCTTTATTGGCATCGGTCACGGTACTGATGTCAAGAGTATCTTCCTGATCAGCTACGGCGTTAGCATTAGAAGCATCAGTAGTAGGTTTGGAGTTTTGATCATTGACCGGTGCAGTATCAACAGCTGTAGCGGTAGATTCTATTACTTCCACAACAGGCTTATTGCTATCAGCAATGATTGTTTCATTTAAGGCCTGTTCAATGGACTTATTGGATAAATCGACTGGCTCTATGCCGACCAATTTAAGTTTTAGAGCATTCAGCATGTTAGTCATATTATCTATGCTGTGTGCCAAATTAACTTTGAATCCGGTTGTCGGCGCAGCTTCTCTTGGTTCTACTACATGGATAAGATCACGGATTTTAACAGCATCAATTGTGTTTAAGCTGATACCGCTATTATCTATCAGGTTCTTGACTTTATCTGTGGCCACCGAATTTATGAACAGGATGCGATTATCAATTTGAGTTGGGCTGTCACGGAATTTGTTGGTGATCCGATTGATATGCTTTTCTGATAATTCTTTTTTTGTTGCAAATGTTCTGATTTCATAAAAAACACCATCCCTTTGAGCCAGTAGGTAACTGTCAGAAATGTTGTCTGCATCATCTTTGACATCGAATTTGTTAATTGACTGGAAGGCATACTTTTTTAACAAGGCTATGATGAATTTTTCAAAGGTCTTTTCATTCAGTTTGTTAAGCTTGGTAAGTACCGGTGTAAGCTCAATTTTTTGTTTCGATTCGTTTGAAGTTTTATTTATGAATTTTAAGAACAGTAAGATGAGGATTGCGGCATCAGTGATGTAAACAAGAGTATGGGCTTCATAGCTGCCTACAAGCTGATTCAAAAGAATGGAAAATATGACAAGGGTTAAAATTTCCCAAGGGGATAATTTGATTTTTTCCATTTTCGGCCATATCACAAACAAATATAACGCTACTACTAGGAATAGTACGCATAAGTAATTGATTAATAATAGCTGAATAGGAATCATAGTCTTGTCATTCAAACTTTTGAGGATAGTTTAGATTTAAGTAAGCATTATCAATTGATTTTAGTCTATATGCAAAATTTATTATATATTTAATATTTATATTTTGCTAAACATTAATATTAAGATAATATAATGTTAAGTAAACAATTAGATATTAAAGCAATGGAATCAAAAAGCGGGTTTTTTGACATATTCTTTAGTCGAGGGCAATTCGACAACCTGAAAATCGCTATTATTTGCTTCGTTTTAGCATCGATTATCATGTTGAATCTCTTTCAGAACCCATTTGTGCAATTAACAAATGGTTTCGTGTTTGATGATGTGTCGTCATTCCGGAAAGGGTTTTTCTACGAATACTTTTTTAATTTCTCAAATATTTTCAGCTCAATACTGACCGTGACTATATTTGTTCTTTTTGTTGTGTTTCAGGTTGTGATGCTTAATCATTTTGTGAATACATGGAGCCGCGTCTATATTTTTTTCATAGTGACGGCTATGTTGGTTTTTTACATTATGATTACGACTGTTATTCCTTATGTGGAGAAGAAAGAAGCTACATACTTGTCGGGTAGTGAAATCTCAAGACTGGTATATCAAGGTGACTATAACAAGGCGTATGGCATTATTCAGGAATCAACTGCATCAGACTATGCTAAATCTTACATGACGGCGCAAGTATCACTACAGAAGAAGATGGATTTAGAAGGGGATGTTGAGTCAGAAGAATTGCTCTTATCTGATGCTAATGCGCTGAACTATTCGATGATTGAAAATGGAAACAATTTGGTCAATATGGATAGAGCGATCTTATATCGTATCTATGCCGGAACAGGTAAGAACCATCAATTATCCTCATTAGAGCAGTTTGCTAAGAATGATTGCATAAAGGCATTTATATATATTGGAGGGATAGTCCTTTTACTCTTATTTGGTGCATATAACTTGATTGTTTACCGTAGAGTGATCGGATTCTGATCCTAAATTTGAAAGGGGGCTTAGGCTCCCTTTGTCAGCGTAAATTTTTTCTCAGTATGATTTTCCTTTAATCTCTATTTCGTAGGACCTATGTAAAATTCGATCCATTACAGCATCAGCAATAGTTGGATCATGAATTTGCTCAAACCATAAATTTCGGAACTTTACTTTTAATCAAACAATATATTGCTCGAAAATTAGAAGCATTGGGTTGATGTGATTATTATTTCGGATTTGTTATTAGAAATTAATTGAAAGCGGTATTTTTTAAACTTTAGGTGGAATGAAAAGGTGATTTTTTCAAGTATATTCACTGGTATTTTTATGACGGTGGGTTTCACAGCGTTAATTTATAACTACGTGTTGATGGATGGCGATTCTAATGTGTTCTTTTTGCTTTGGGGTGGTGCTTTCTCTCTAATAGGATTGTATATCCATTACGAAGGAACAATTGGGAAAATTGGGTGGCAGAGACGGCGCTTTGTTTATAACAACCAAACACTTCAATGGTATAAGACTGAATACCCTCAATGTGTTGTGACTACAAATATCGTGAAATGTTGTTTTTGCGAAAGTACATCAATTAGCAGATATCCCTTAAAAAACAATACTTACAAAATTCGCAACTCTTGTGCTAAATGCGGTGAAGTTTTGTTTTATACGGATGAGGATTAATAATGACTATTCATGCGTATTATGGTGATATTAGCCACCTGAAAAATGAACAAAAAATGTTTGATGACTTATTAACCCAATTGAAGCTGCATTGGGGTAATAGTGAAGATTGGATTTATTTGTTCTATAACACAATGTGGTCAGGTCAGGAAATTGATGTTATTGCTTTCACCAAGGAAGCAATCGTTGTTATTGACCTAAAAAACTATTCAGGCAATCTAGTTGGGTCGGAAAATGGGGAATGGGTGATTAATGGTGAGCTTGAGGTTCAGGGTGGCTCTCAGATTAATCCATTTGTTCAGATTCGGAAGAACAGATTTGCCGTTTTAGAGTGGTTCAAAAGTGCTGAATTGTTTACCGACCAAAACTTAGGTTTTATTAGTGGTTGCATCATCCTGAATGAGTTATCTAGTACGCAAATGGATTTGTCTCATTCGGTAAGAAAGTGGTTTTATGTCACCGATATTGCTAATTCAGTGGATACTTTGTCTAAGCTCCATACCAAGGGGATTAGTCTTGCTAGTGATGATATTTTATACCTAGTAAACAAGTTAAAACTTAAAGAATATTCTTGGGATCAGGGTGCTGCTCCTAGAGTTCGCAATCTTATTCAGTCAGATGATCGTGATAATCCAAGTGATAATAGTCGTGATCAAAGTTCTGCTCCGATCAAATACACATTACAAAATCAAATGGAAAAGAAATACAAAGGTGCTTTAGTATCGTACCTATTTTTCTATGGAACGGTCATCATCTGTTTAGCTTTTGCTTTTAATATTGCTAATCATTTGAAAGATGAAGGGATTGGGTACTTATTTAGTTTGTTCTTTGGTCGCTAAAAATATCAACTGATGTAAAAAAGCCCTCGATTGTGAGGGCTTTTTTTGGGATTAATTTTCGAGTAGCTGATTGAATTGCCAAGTGAAAATACTATTAACAATTCATTGCAAAAATAGCACTAGCCTAAATTGTGGTATATGGATATTATAAAAATTATCAGCAAATAGGGTGGTTCGGTATGCAAGCTACAAACACAATTAAAAAATGGGTGGTATCAACCTTAAATGATAATGGCTTTGATGCGTCCAAGCTCAAGGTAATGCTCAATGAGCTGCTTCCAGTGGCAATGGCAGGGGAAGGTCGTAAAAATCCCGAATACTGGACAGGTTTATATCATGTCATAGCGTTTGATGGTTCGGTGTGTCTATACGCATATAATCAACGTGAAAAGAACGGCAACTTCTTTAAGTCTGATATCGCCGCGAGTGATATGGACCCGATAGATCAGCCGCATGAATTCCAAAATGACGATCCCGATCTCATTATTAAAATATCCCGTAAAGAAGCATTGAGTGATCCAAAGTTTCAAAAAGAATTAGATTCTGTTCAGAATTTTATTCAAAAGAATAAGCGCAGCATTGCCCCGCCGGATCAGGAGATTATTCTTGAACCTCAACAGTCAATAACAAACTTTGAACCGGAACATAACGCCGTTGAGCCTATGTCATACGATCAACAACAGGATCATGGCCAACTAGCTGAAAGCTACGGCGCACCGTATGAGCAAGAGCAGCTGCATGTAGATGAGTTTGCGCCAATAGTAGTTAACGATTTGGTCGAGTTATTCGATCAGCTAGATACGGAGATTAACCCTGATCATTGGGCTTTCCGTGCATATCGTGGAATTGAGTCAATTGGATGTGACTGCATCAAAGTCGTTAATCGTCCAGTGCAGTTAACGAATCAGGAAATTGCTCTGAATGGGGATTTAATGGGTAATGTCCTCATTCGATATGGTAACAGTCATAATAGTGATATGCCTGTAATAGGATTGGGTTTTCTCACTTCAATAAATGGTAAAAGTTCCGAATTGACATGCTTTATAGCAGAAGAAAATAATTTCCTAATCTTTGGTGGAGATTTGGCTGCTGATGATAAATGGTGCTTTGTTACAAACGATTTTAAATCTGCACTTTCCATTTACCGAGCTACAGGTATTAAAACGATAGCAGCACCAAAGGGTGTCGATATGGGTTTTGTATTCGATGAAGTTTTAAGAACTGCACCACAAGCGAAGATCAGATTTTTCAGAAATGAGCACATCAATATGCGATCTGCGCGGGTAGAAAGCATGAAGTATGATGCTGACTATAATATTGGCCATATCTTCATTGATCTCGATTACCCTACGTGGGGGGATTATAGCGATCTATACTTGGAACAATACGGCGAAGATGCTGAAAGCCAATTCAAAGGATTGATTCAAGATGCTCTGAGGGAGGGCAAGCAGTTTATTGAAGCGCTTTAATTCATGTGAAGGGGCTATCAAAAAGGGTGTATTCAGTATGAGTATGCCCTTTTTTATTTGACCATATATTTTATAGAGTTTGATTAACCTTATAGGATAGTGACAAACCTTCCACTTTTACCAGTGACAAACCTTCCACCTTTCTCAGTAAGTGTCCGAGCGCCGTAGATCAGCAAATATTCTCTATAACCATATACAACATTTTACAGAATAAGAGTTTGTTTTATATGTTTAATAAGCTATATTCATTGCATGAGTGTGATTTCTCTGCCTGCATTGGAGCAAAAACAATCTGCTGTACCCATCTTATAAAACTGTCCTTATCTTTTGGTAGGCGCAGTTAAACCAATGCAATGCTTACTGAATTTTTAAGGATCAGTCCTATGAAGCTTTCTGCATTTACGTCTTTTGATTTCTCAGATTCATTAGAGAACACTGTTGCCAATATAGGGCATTATTTTAATTGGTTTAGTTTAAGCAACTGCTTTAACTCAAAACACGACAATATCCTGTATGGCCTTGATTTATCCCGCACTCAGATTTTAGAGCTTATGGCAGCTGCTCATGGCTATAAAAGCTATGCCAGTTTTAAGTCTGAGAATGATAAGGAAAGCCTAGCAAGGTTAACTCAGGATTTTGGTAGCGCCGTAGAGAGGGTGATGGCGCGAATGAATGACATCCTTGGAGTATCCAACAAGTTATTTGTTCAAATGCTAGTTGGGTCCATGGATAAAAGGACTTTCATCAATCCGAAATACGAATTCAAAATTGAAGCTAGTAATTTGATCTGTTTCTATATTGGCAATTACAGTGATACGGAATTCATGGGTATTCCTAAACTTGCTCACCTCTACATGATGGCATTAAACAACATTGGGTTATCAATCGGGCTGCATCCGGAGCCGGTTCAACTCAATACCTATATTTATAAGCATTTAGTTGCCAAGACTAAATCACCTATAAGCGATTTTTTGAAAATAACCTCAGTAAGTGAATCTGATCCTCATACAGTGACCATGGATGTCAAACTTAAAAATGGTAAATGGGTCAATTTGTGCAACGGCGCACTAGGTAAAGCCATGTATGGCGGTGTGCTAAATTTATCTAGTAGAAATAAAAAAATCTCCATTGATAAGGTCACATTGCAGAATTTACGTGGTTATCTGAATGGCTGTGTTGAGCTGAAAGATGTAATGCCGCAACTGGCAGACAGCAAGCTAAAGGTGCTAAATATATATAGCAATAGCTTGGATTGTATTAGTGACTTTTTACAGAAGAATCTTAGCTATTCATTTAGCCTGCCGGATGGTGAGGAAGGGATATACGGGGATGAAATTGATGAGCGCTCTGTAGAGTTACTAGATACCTATACAGCCATATTGGAAATCGATAATTCGGATATAACGGTTAAGCTACAGATCAATGCTTTTATGCCAACTGTCATTGAGCTTTGTGATACTGGTTTGAACATCAAACCGATGTTTAACCAATGTTCAGAGATTAGTGTTAAGACCACAGCATTATCTAACCAAGACGGTAGTGATGTAGTACCTGACTTTTGGTGTGAATTCAATACTTCGGCCGTTATGCTGCTGAATGATCTTTATGGTCAATTAATCCCGAACTTGCGTAAAGCAAAATATCTGTTCGCATGTGCAATGGATAATATTCAGAATGTGACTAATCAGAACGCAGCATAAAACATAAAGGGGCCACTACTGGCCCCTTTGTAATATTCATTGATTTGTGACTACTGGTTACTATAGCCGATCGTCTGTAATGATATATTGGAAATCGCCTTATTATTATTTTTATTACTGAATGAGAAAACACGGTCATAAGCGTATGAATTATCCTGATAGATCAAGAAAGGTTGATTGCGGTATGCCTTCTTGGTGGATAGGTCAACCCATTCAAGCTGATAATGGCCAGACTGTAATTCGGTAAAGTCAAACTCATATCCGGCTTGAACATAAGCAGCGCGAGAGAGCTTCTTACGTGCATCCGAAGGTTTACTGTCATAGCTGCGTAGATGGTAGAGGAATACTGCAATATTTGATTTGCCCTGCATGTTGTTAATCTTGATATTAAGATGGCCAAATCTGTTATTGATCGGGTAATCAATCAGGTAGCCAGTACCGGCAGGGAATTCTTTACCATTAGGAGCGATCAGAATCATGTTTGGAGATTCTACTAGGTGATTTAATGCTGCTACATCATTAGCCGCTGCTATAGGCTTATTAGAAAGTACCTGTTGATTGGTTTGAATCGTACGCTGAACAGTTGTTTCAAATGGATTGTAGACCTCGCCGGCATTGAGCTGAACATGCTGTTGGTGCTGTTGTACTGTATCGGTAGGTGTAGGATTTTCTAAAGGCGGGATTTGCGGTTGATTTACCGCCTGTAGATGCGCTTGCTTACTTAGCTCTTTTAAGGTTTTTTCGTCATGGGCTTTCTGCTCACGTATGCCTTGATACTTTAGAGTCGCAAGATAATAGAATGCACCGACAAGCAGGCAAATCAATAAGATAATTACAACATTGCCATTTTGATGTTTCATTACATTATCCGCTATGAAAAAGTTTCTGAATCATTTTATTTTCATAAATATTAATAAGCAATGATTACTCTTAATCAAAATAATGTAGCGCAAAGTGTGTTGCAATATTAAGTGGTATATGTTTATATTGTGGTATATGTTTGAATGAGTAGTAGTGATGCCTAGACTTAAAAATAAAGGTACAGGAAATTTCGAGAACTGGAGTAATTTTTTAACCAAAGGTAGCAGGAATGAGTACGCTGCTCGTTGTTCTGTATTTGAAAGTTTGCAAAACGTAAAGTTTCCTGATTCAAGTCGTTCTGTGTGGCGTGAATACGTGGGTGAAGTCATGATTGCTTTAATGGATGAAACTGATCCTAAAGAGTTATCAGAGTTGTTGGTTCTCAACGGATACCTTGATTTAAAAGGGTTCATCAAGACCGCAGCTGCTTTGGGTATGGAGCGTGATGCTGCTGTTGCTAAGTATGAAAGTCTAATGTTGGAGCTGCGCAAATGAGTGATAAACCTTTAAACTTGGATGGCGTTTTAGAAGAATCTTCTAAAAATAAGAAACCGGCAAGTGACCGTCATTTGACTGAGCGCAAGTCAATTGCTCTAAACTTCTCTGATCTGCGCCGTCCTTATGCTACAGCGCTTTCTCACTGGAAAAAACATGCTTTGGCCACTCCGATCGTTTGGCTTGTTTTGGATAAACTAGGTGAGCAGAAGGAAGGTCCGGCTGAAACAGTGATGAATGTGAATGGTGCTGAGTTTGCAAGTATCATGCTTGAAGAACTTAGAAAAGTAAGAAAATAAGAAAAAGGGCAACTTATTGTTGCCCTTTTCTTTATGTAATGTTTATTAATAGAAAATAAATAATAAAAAAAGCAATTGTTATTTGATACTATAATTAATAAAATAATTCTGATTTGTTTGGTGCATTTATTATGAAAATAAAGTCCACTGTTTTAGTCTTAGGTTTAATATGTTCGGGCGTTGCTAATGCGGATTTCCAAGGCTCTGTCATAGATGTATTAGATGGTGGGCGAGTAGTGGTAAATACTGGTGGCCGCAATGTGGTCGTCAAATTACGCTCTATCGTGACTCCGTTTCCAAATCAGAATCTCTATCCACAAAGCCGCCAAGTCTTTGAGCGAGTCGTGCTGAATCGTCAGGTTTCTGTCCGCACAGATAACGGTATTGATGATACGTGTGTTCATGGGGAGCTGTTGAGTAATGGTGTGAATCTTAATGAAGCGCTGTTAATGACAGGGTTTGCATGGGTGTTTAATCCCGCTGATGCGACTCCGCAATATATGGCTATTGAAGAACATAACAAACTAAACAAGGTAGGGCTTTGGAAGCCGGAATACCATTTTAGATTTAACGATATCGCACTTCCTCCAACAATTATGGTTAGCTCATGTATTTCAAAAGGGTTCTTTAATACTCCGGAAGAAGAACAGATCGTTTTCGCTCAGGATAATCAGAAATACAATTTCTTCGAGACTATAAAGTGCATTTTCATCGGACTTTTTCTTGGGTTGGGTCTATGGTGGGGTGTGCATAAATTTGATAATGCAGGCTTTGATCTATATAAGCATTTCCGTAAAAAGCCGAAGAAGAAAGATGATGATGACAATATAGGTCTGATTAAATTGTCTGATAATCTATCTCAAGTGGATGACTAATGAATACGAATACATTGCATGTCAAAAACTCTAAAGGTTTGGGTAAAGCTAATTTCTTTATGGTATCTGCTGTTCTTTTCGTTATTCAGTTCATCATTCTGTACGCGATCCTGAAAACACCAGTGACGGAATTTTCACAGAACATAATTAAAACTTTTGTTTTCAGCTTCCTGACTATTTCGCCATTCTATGCTTTTCTCGTATTGTTCAGAATCATCAAGAAGAAAGAGGGCTTATTAACGATCAAGCAGATGTTCTCATTCATTCTTTTTTCATTGGGATTCTTTATTTTTACAATTGCGTCAGATTACGCTTTACTCACGTTGCAACTAGATATCGATAAAATTCCCTCAAATATTTTTTGTTTCTTGGTTATGGTTGTATATTTAGTGTTACAACATATCCTACTTGTGCGTAAACACAGGAATCGTACTGTTTAAAAGCATATACCACTATTGCTTATGTGTGGTATATGCTTTATATTTCCTTTTATCAACAAAAAGGGCTTTAGTATGTTAACCACAACCATTAATGATAAAAAAATCACTGTCGAATTGATTAACAAACTTAGTTTTACGGATGTGCGTGAAATTCTAAAAGTTACTATTGATGGTTCAAAATATCCGGTTTCTAAAAACGATTTCTTATTTAAAAGCGTTGATATCGAAAACGAAAATCCTACTGTTTTTTATGGTCAATTCCAACTTTTAAACGGTATGACCTTCTCAGTAGAAGATTCACTGACCCTTCAAAAAATGTATATTGATTGGGAAGCTGCGGTACTGGCCAAAGACTCAGTTGTTTACAAGGTCCATGCAGGCCGAAGTGATACATCTGCCGGTGTCCCTATGTACCATCCATATTTCAATGCCATGTATAGCCTGATGTGCCGTAAGAAAGGTTTTGATCTCGAAGCATTTGGTACGTTCTCAAGTGCGAAAGAAAAGACTTTCGCTTATCAATATACGGCGTTTCACCCATCTATGGTTGAATTCGCGGTTGGTCGTCTCAAAGAATCTCGCCTGCCGCAGCGTGTTGTTGTAAAAGATTTCATGTTCGAGTTAATGATGGAAAATGCCTGCGCTCACATAGAGGGTTATCGTGATCATCTGCGATATGAGCAACTAGCACAGATTAACCATGTGGATTACTGCAAAGACGGGAAATACTTGATCGAATACGATCACGTACTGGATGCAGACTTATCATCCGAGTTCATTGATTTTCAGGAACGAAGTGGATTCGGTGGTTTTTTGGATATTTTGAATTTGCCTATTAACTAAGGTGTTATATGAAAAGCGTTGAGCATTTACTTGAGTTTATTAAAGATAAATTAAGTAGAGAAGAACAGATTTACCTAGCTGCTCAAATTCAAATTGAAATCTATAAAAATCAATTTACATCACCTAGTAGCGTAGCTGTTACTAACGTGGTGGAAACGCAAGTTGCAAAAAACAGTTTAGTTGCTCCTGTTGAAACAGTCGATGCTACGGCGGCACAGTCGGTTCAGGCAAGCCCGATAGAGCATGTCAGTCTGTTCACTTCAATGGATGGTAAAGATATTCAATATCAATTTTTACGCAAAAAAGTTCTGAGTAGCCGACCTAAAAAATTGGATAAAGTACGGAATTTTATTGCCACTACCTGTAACGGATATGGTGGGCTAAAACCATCAGATTTGGAAATCGCAGTAAATCAATTGATAACTGACAATTTGTTTCAGCTAGAGGAAGATGGTACATTGATTTGGAATAGTAATTAGTCCAAATTATGAATCATTTTGCTTATTACGTTGATATTGTGCCAGTTAAGAAGCACATCGATGATCATTTAGCGCGTACACCGAATATTGTTGAGGTGTATCGCCGTATTATTTCAATGTATGTTTACACCCTTCATCATGCGATCAATTTAAAGTCTTTACCGGCTTTTGCTGTATCAATTTATGAAAAGGAAGTGATCGATCCGCATTCACCTAATACGGTCCGTATCCAATATAAATTGCGTGTATTTGGTAAGAAGGAAGGGGCAGTCGTAAACCTTGTGCATGTGCTGAACAAGTTTAATACCTTTCAAAAATCTTCAAACATCAGTGAAGTCAGATCAGTACCGGATGATGTCAATAAATGGGAAATCGTGCAGCGTGTACGGATTCCACCCGTCACATCAGGTAATGAAGAAGCCCTAGCTTTAGCAAATGCGATCAAGAATGATCCAAACAATAATTATATTAACTTGCTTACCAGTTCATCCAAGGCGAAGAATAAGCGTCTTATCCGGTACTACTACACACGACTTACCGTAGATCGAGACAATCTTACAAGTAAACTTGATGGATACGGCTTTTCCCGTAAAAATAAGAAAGTCTGCATCCCATTGTTTTAGATGCAGACTACAAAGACTTAGAATAGTGTTTTTTCCCGTGGGAACCCTGACGTAAAACTTACCTTAGATAGATGTTTGGCAATGTGTACGCTTTCAAGTCTGTGGAAAACCATAGCTTGCCGCGCCATAGACATCATGACTGATTTATTCTTCGATAAAAATTTGTCAATAATCTTTGTATGTTTCTCAAACAGGTTGGTTTCCAAGCGTTTGTTTGTTTCAAAATGGGCCGGTGTTGTCGGTTGGTTAGTGTATTTGGAATCAAATTCAGTCAGAAATGAATGAGCCATATCTTGCCATTGCTTGATATCTGACTCTGATCCCTCAGAATGTTTGCCATAAGCAATTAATTCAGCTCTAGTGCCTGCTAATGCTAGTAGTAATTGCCATTCCTTAAACTCTCTTGAATTTTTAATTGGAACTTTGGCTATCACCAAACCGCGCGATTCGTTGTCTTTATTCATAGCTTGTTCATACAGCAGAATGTCTAACTGTTCAGGAACCTTTTTGAAATAAGAATACATCATTGCATGGCCGGCTTCATGCACAGCAATTTTTAGTTTTACGGCGTGAGTCAGGAATTGGTTTTTTTCCTGATTGGTGGTCATGCGCTGATAAAACTCAAAATACCGAAGGGCATAGACATTGACTATGGTTAGTCCAGTTACCATGAAATAGACCAAGCTGATCAAGATTGCATTAACAGATGACTTTGGTTCAAACAGAGGTTTGCTTGTGTAATCTATGTTGAAAATAAAGACTGCTAAAGCAAGGATCATTAAGGTCTGAAAAGTTGAAAACATGGCGATTGTGCGAACAAGAGCAATACCATGGAAAAACTTTATAAACGTCAATGAAATAAGCACAATCGGAATAGTTGGTACGACTGCCCAAGCCAAATCCCAAGCCAAGACCTTATTTATGGTATTCATACCCAAGAAGGTAAGGCATAGCGCAACTATAGCGGTGATATTGACGTTGAATGCAGCAAGTGGGCTATACCAGTTCGATAGGAAGCCACTGTAATTAAGCTTACTGCTCATATAAGCCCCAAACCCCGACCAAATGGCCAAGAAAACAAACAGGCCCATGGTGGATCGAATTGAAACCCCGAATGTGAAATATAAAAAGTAAAGGCATACAAAATAAGCGATTAATAAGCCAAGTATCCAACTCACTATTTTCATAGAGCGTCCTATTTTAATGTTAATTGTTGGCGCTGCGGCGGGTAACAAAGCCCCTGATTACTACAGCCTTGGTACACCAAAGTGAATTTAGTATTAACAGGAGCGTGTATCTTTAGGTTGGCTGTACCAACAAAAAGTGTTTGTGGCTCAGGAACTTCTGTAAACTTTTTGACAATTGGGGTGCTGAGATAGCTGAATTTAATAGGCTTTCCAGTGGCAGAATTAAGTACCTGTATGCGTTTCTGATATAGGTAATAGTTGGGAGCAATTTTGATAGAGACTTTATCACCGGATACAACAGGCTTAAAGGCAAGTTGGGGGCTAATGAATTGTGTCTCAGCGGATACGGTATGAAGTGAGATTATTGGTATAAAAAACATTTTAAGTAATGTTTTTTTATAGATATTCAAAACATTCACCAAACTTTAAATTAATTTAAAATAAATTATATTCGTTTTTTAATATTTTTGTATAATCAAAACATAACTAAACATTAATATTTGGTATTTATCAATGGACGTTAATTTAGATCAGTTTATCAAAACCATTAGGGAAGTGGAGCAGGCTACAATTGACGCGATTGTGGCAGGCAAATTTACGATTGAAGAATTGCCGGAACAGCTTGTAACACAAGGAGTTTGTATAAACGCGGTCTTTAAGGAGCCTGAGTGTTTTCCGAATATACCTTTCCGAAATAAGGACAATTTAGTTTGCTTGGTAGCAAGCCAACTGTTCCCGAACAATATGATGAGTGTGCCTAGTGAGTTAGCCGGTTGGATTTCAGCTCATATACATGAGCCGATTTTGAAGTTGTTGGGGGATAAATACAAAACCGATTTTATCTGTGAAAAAGCAGTCTTAGCAGATCACCACAATATTAACCACTTCCCGTCTGAGTTGTTGGATGATTTTGATTTCCTATCAAAATTAGTCTATGCAAAGCCAAGTATCCTATCTGTTATTGATCAAAAATATATTACGGATGACCTGTGTGTAACGGCGCTACAATCACCTGAGTTTTCCCTAAACAACCTACCGACAGAATGGCGTAAGGAAGAATATTGTGATCGTGCATTTAGTAAAAACTACCTAGAAATTGTTAATTTCCCTACCGAACTCATTACTTTGAAGCGTGTGGAAATTGCACTTAGTCATTGTGATAGTAAAGAAGTGCGAGGAATTGTCGAGCTGTTACCGGTAGAACAATGGAATGAGGAAATTATCATTACGGCGGTTAAGCGTGATGAGAGCGTATTTTGGAAAGTACCGTATACCAAAATTACAACCGAGCTTATGTTTAAACTGGCTCCATTTTTAACACGATATGAGCTGCTGCATCATGCTCCGGAGGATGTATTTACCGAGAACTTGAATCACAAGCTTGTTATTGAAAATCCGCTGCTTTTAGGTGGTATACCGGCAGAAATGCGTAATCGCGTATTATGTTTGGATGCGGTATCAAGAAATGGCATGGCACTTGCTCATACTCCAAAGATAGTGCAAACCGAAGAACTCTATCATGTCGCTGTAGCTAATGATGGTCTAGCGCTCCAATATGTACCAAAACCATATCGTGATGAGAATCTTCCAATGATGGCGGTTAAGCAGAATGGCGAAGCGATCCAGTATGTTCCAAGTAATTATATTGACGAATTAATGTGTCGTACTGCGGTAATGAATAATCCACATGCCATCTACAAACTGCGCCCTGAGTTTTTGACTACCGAACTTTATTTGATGGCATTACAATCACTACCGAAAGTGCTAAAACTTGTGCCGGTAGATAAGCGGACTGAGGAATTGTGTCTAATTGCCTTAAAACAAGATAAGGATGTGTATGATTTTGTGCCAGTGCAACTGCGCAAGGAGCCAAGGATTAGAGAATTGGCTATTAAATATGGACTGGTTAATCCAACCGAAGCCGAGGAAGGTTGTGAATTCTAATTAACTATGCAACATTCCAAACAACCATGCGATAAGGCTTGCTCAAGGGAATTTAGATGAAAAAAACAAATGTCCATATCTTCATTTGGAAATTTGTAATTGGATTATTCTTTTTTAGTTTTCTTATGACTTATGTTCACTCAAATGCTGAAATTACAAATTTATCAATGTTGTTTTATGGGTTTAAGTTAGGTCTGTGGTTTGCAACTATTGCTACCACTTTGATTTGTGTATTGCTCGGTTTAGCAAAGCTCTTAAACAATAAACCTGAGAAAAATGAGCTTATTTACTCATGGTTTTATACATCGACAAAATATACGCTAGTGTTTGTTTGCACATTAGCTGTTGCTATTTTTGTCGCTTAGTAAATTGGAACTGACAAAGGTACGGAGAAACTGGTTGTTTAACTAACCCAAAAAGAAAAAAGCTATTCAAAAATTGAATAGCTTTTTTTATGAGTGTTATTGATGAGGATTAATCATCAATTAGTTCAACATCATAAGAGAAATAAGTTTCGACAAATTGAAGAAGCTGATTCACTTTAGAGATTGAAATACGATGGTTGCGATCAGGAACAGGTTTTCCAAGACGGAAGTTGATCCAATCATCAACCAAATTACGTTCTTCTTTCTTCAAAACAGAAAGATCAGGAGTGCCAGTGAAAGTAGCAGTAACCGAGAATTTACGGTTATAAGCAAACAAACTCTGAGTGTGAACAACAGGTTGTCCATTATCCTGATTCATTCCAAGTCTGATGGTATTAACCGGTGCAGACTTAGGAATATTCTTCCATTGCGTAGCAGTAGCAACAGCACAACCATTAGCTTTGCCGCGATACTGTAATGCAAAAGTCAAGGCTTGAAGGCCTTTGTAAACAAACACTTTACCGTTGTGATCGGGACAAGATGTGTGTTCATTAATGAAAAAAGTATTTCTGATTTTGGAAAGATTAAAAGATTTAACACTGTCGATAAGGATTTGAGTGTTAAGGGTCTTTTTAGCGTTCATTGCTTGCATGATATTTACTCCGATTGACGCTCGGATGACGGAAAAGGTCGCTTTTGCGATTAACTTATCCGTCACCAAGCTTATTAAAAAATTAATAAGTTAGAATTAGGATGAAGTTGCAAAATAGATGCGACTTTTCAGTTGTTATCGTACCCTAACGCTTGACAATTATTCAACACGTTTTTAAAAGTACGGCGTAACTTTTTATTATTACCGATAAAATGATTCGTATATAAAAAAAAGCTAGTCAGAGAATACTGAATAGCTTTTTTTAAAAGAAAAATTAAGGTGTTACGCTTAACTTAATTAGGCAATGATAGTGTAGCGACCATTAGAATGTATTTTCAACATTTTCATGGTATGTAAACCTTGTAAGGTTCTTGCATATTCAGCTTCATCGCGTGAGTTGAAGATATTACGTTTATTTACTGGAATATCATGATGATAGCCTGAAATAAATTTTTGAATATCGACTTCCGAAAGTAAAACTACTTTATATGACATGGTGATTCTCCGATTAACGCTCGGATGACGGAAGGTAAACGTAGGCTTACCTAATCATCATCTAAGCACTTGATTTAGTGTAGAAAAATAAATGGTAAAACTATGAATCGTTTACTTCATGGACAACATTACAGAAATGTTAGAGAAATAGCAATAATGATATTGATTTAATAATATGTATATTGTTAATATTATTATGTTTAAAATAATTCGTTATTAATATGATTATATTAGATGCTCTAGGATCGTATAATACACTTTTCTCTAAAGTTGATGGGGCGGTGAACTTGTGGCGAATCGAGCAGGCTATTGATAATAAAAAAATTTCTGTAATTCCTTCTTACCTTACTTTGTCAATTATTCGGAATTATTTATCAGATAATTCAATTGAATTGTATAAAGTTTTGGGTATTGATAATCAGAATACTGACTTCGTTCATTCAGTTGCAATGTGGGCTATGAATGGTCATGTTGTGAAACTGGCTGACACAATTTTACCTTTTATATATGACATCAATCTTTTGGACCATATTGAACCATCAGTGTTTTTTAACTTTCCAAGCCAGTGCTTATTCATCGATAACAAGATTGGCCATTTTGACGGGGCTTTAGTCTGCAAAGATTACGTTGATAATGGACAGGTTAAAAAAGATTTTATGTTGAATATTTCCCTACTTTCCAAGTCAGGAAATGGCCTTCAATTTAGTTTCCTTATACCAAAACGTGCAGATGAGAATTTTTTGAAGCAGTTTCAGCATTCAGATCATTGGGATCAGATTCAACCTTTTCTACTGATCTTCATATATATCTTGTATGAATATGGGCATAAACAGGATTTTTTTACACAAAACACTATTGATTATATTGGTTACGATTTAGCAGATCAGATAGAGCAAAACAAACTAAAGAATGGCTATTGGCGTAAAGGCCACTGGCATACTTACTTCGTAAAAAATAATGGTGTGGATCAATTTGTTATGAAGTTAATACAACCTACATGGGTAAATGGCTAAGGATCACAAATGAGCGCGGAAACAATCAAAAGGCCGATCAAACCGGTGCAGATCGCTATTGTTAGCATTGTGGTTCTTGTAGTGGCGGCTGTAGCTGCTTACTGCTTTTATTCCATTTACCAAACTAAGCAGATTAAAGTGAAACAGGAAGCTTATCATCAAAAGATGGTACGCGAGAGTGATGGAACGTGGGGGGTGCTGCCTAGAACTGCATGTACTGTATTTGAAGAAATCGGGTTAATGGGCTTGGACTACAAGCTATATGACCTTGATAAGAATCTATATGCCTGTAATTCATCAGTAGTAGAATTGCCAAGCAAAACGGGTAAAAAAACGCTACAATACCGAGTCTCCGGTTATCCTGAAAAAGCCACACATTTCACGCTTGTGTTGACCGTGCATGACAATTTAAACTCTGAGGAATCTATCGCTGCACGTAAGTCGTGGGCAGTTTCCGCAGCGGTTCTATATACAAATTTGTTTGGTAAGGCTGTTGGTGAATTCAGCGAATCTCAGATGCAAGAATTGGTGGATTTGACAGAAATATCTAATGTCAGCTACTACAAGGACGGCAAATTACTAATAACAGCAAATCTCGATGTTAAGGATGGTACAGGAACTTATACCTTTAATATTGATGGTTTGCCTAATCTCAAATTTTAATTTTTGGTGGTCTGATGAATAGTCATACTCTTGCAAGAATGATATTATTATGTGGCGCTTTAGTAGTGTCGCACGGATTCGCACAAACCCAATATACCGAACAACAAAAAAAATTGACGGTGGAGCGTTTGGCGAATCAAATAAGTTCAAACCAACAAAAACAAGTAGACGATATGGATAATTACAATAAAAACGTATTTAAGGCCACCCAAGCTCAATATGGTGGTTACTCAGAAGTTCAGGTGAATGTTCCTCATTACGAAAACGATCCTAGTTTGAGTGAAGCGCAACGTAATGCGATCAAGAACCAACAACAACGTGCCAAATTGATGAAACAATTGGTTGAGGGGGAATAATGGTTATTGAATTTGTTAACGGATTGAATGTTAGCCAATTCCTCACCTTCAATTCTAAATTGGAAGTTGTAATTTTTGATCTGTGGAAGTTTGGAAAGGACAAATTCGGAAAAGGCTATATATACGAAAAAAACGCTTTAGGGGAGTGGGAGAAAAAATCTTTCACTAACTGCGGAATTACGCTATGTCTGAATAATGGCGTGATTGAAATGCCTGATATGTATCCTTTGGAAATGGATGATATGGTGCAGTTTGAATATAAACTCACTCAATGGACCTTAAATTTCCGTGATGCAGTAAATACTCAATTGAAAAAGCTTTACGCTGAAAAATACGGCGTGAAGATTACAAAGAGCGTCCATGATTCTTTCGATTACTTCATTAATCAGGTGATCAGCAGAACCAACTATGAAAATTATGGAACCAAGGTTTACCAGTTGCATGATTTTTTCCAAAACGTATTCATTAATGAAATGTCACGAAAAATCTTGAGCTATATCGGTGACAAGGTATATCTGAGAAATGTCATGAATCTGAGTGTTCATGAGAATGCCATGAATACTTTTAACGAATTCTTGCCGAAACACTTTGCTTTAATGCGAGTAGTGGATGGTGAGGATTTGATTCGCCGCATGGTGGATACAGATTTTGTTAATCAAATGCAGTTTGCATCGTTTTTGCTTAAATCCATTGATGATGTTGTGAACTACAGTGATGATGACTACAAATTCTTAATTGATATGAATCATAAGAGTTTGTGCACTCTTTTAAACGATAAAGAAAATTTCATTCTTTGGTTTAAGCTATTCTCGGATGTTTCCAAAAAATGCTGCTTTATCAAAATCGATGAGCTATACAGTACCTTTATGCACATAGGCTTGAAACAATGCCTTAGAAATAAAGAATACATTACCGCTGTATTTGATTACTTCCAACGTAAGCAGTTCCATCAAAATACTTATGATCTCGGATATGCGATTAAATATGGTGTTATCGGAAATTGTTTGAATTGGAAAATTAAATCTACCAAGAAGGTGCACAATTTTATTGCTGATCTTGAAAATTCAATTCTTGATATCCGCAGAACTGAAATTGTTCACAATTTCCTGAAATTGAGCGACCAAGGGCATTACAAATTCTCGCTTGCAGATGTGATCTGTAAAAATACTCAGGAGCTATGGGATAACTGCCTGATCCTCTGCGGCCTGTCGCACACCGACCAAGAATGCAAAGGTTTGTCATTCACCATTTATAAAGATGGTGAACATTCATTGCTTCTCGGTGGATCGCTCGGAATGGGACAATCAACTAGCCTTTATATGGAAACATTGACTGGTGAGGAAAATTGTTTTTATCTCCGTCAGCATTGTGAGAAGTATTTCAATTCCGTTATGCGAGTTTAATCTCTGATTTGAAAGAAGGGTGGTTATTGTGCTGCCCTTTTTTTGTTATACTAATGTGGTATATAGGATGTAGAGAAAAATAATGATCTTAAAAGTATCAGCTCAAAATGAATGGAAGATGCGGGTTCATAACATTCTTTTAATTATACTAACGATTGTTTTTTTCTGTTGCCTGTTTGTGGTTGATGGATTATTGAATAAGTTCCAAATTAATCATAACAGTATTATTTTAACGACATTCGTTGTTTTTGGTTTTTTCGGATTGGTATTCTTTAGGCTTGTAATTGGGCAACCAGTAGTAGAAGGTATTCATAAAAATTATAAAGCTCAGTTAATTGATATGCCTTTTGCTAAATTAGCTGAATTGCTTACATCACCGACCGACCAAATTAATGTAATAAACCTTATTGTATTAAATCTAATACTAGAAAACGATTTTATGGACAATCTTCCTTTAAATAATATTCCTAAAGGCATATTAGAAAGTAGTCACGGTAAAGTTGCGGATATTAAGAAAATTTATAGTGAGCTAAGTCCTAAAAAAACTGATATTACTAAGCGGTTTTTATTATTAAAATTTACACAATTTGTTATACAACAAAATCCTCAAGTTCGATTATCTGATTTGGGTGTAAAATAGTGGGGAAAAGCTATTCACTCATAATGAGTTGGCTCAGATCGCTGCAAAATGGGTAAAGAAGGTAAAGCGGTTTCCAGTTGTGGTGATAGAAATGTAATGTATCGGCAGCAGGGGACAGTCGGAAGAATATAGACATAATGATCCATTCTTTCACTTATCAGACATGACCAAAGTGTCAGTTCCACAAATAAACAAGAGTCTATATAAATAGATTAGAGTGAGGTCACAATGGATTTAAAAGTTGCATTCTCCAAAGCTGAAAAAAGTAATTTAACCAATTATAAGGGTGAACAATTACTTGTTCATTCTGTTCTAATTATTGATGAAGATTTAAGTAATGATGATGAACTCTATATTATTCATCAATGGGATAGCACTTTTAAACCTGAATGGAAGGATCGAGATATAGCAGAAGCAACGAACAAGGCTCAAGCTATGATTAAATCAATTTTGGCAACTGGTGAAATAGGTTACAGATTAGAGCCAAAGAATTTAACAATGATAGTGGACGATCAATACGAAAACGACTGTAAGGTTTATCAGGTTTAATCGTGCTTATTAGTGGAAATCGGCAAGCCACTCTTGCTTATTTCGGTAGTTACTCTAATTTATTGCTGTAAAATTTGAGCAGTAACATATTGATTTTATTTTCAGTCACTCTAATTAATTAGTGGAACTGACACAAAGAGCGCTCTTTTCTGTATTCAATGCTTATACGCAAAAAATAAATTCAGATGTTAACCGATATGCTGTCTAGTAATTTGAGGATGGATTTTATGTCCGGATTTTCTGACAGCATATTGGACAAGTTTTTAATCGATTTTAAATGTTTGGTAACAAGTGGGCTTACTTCTTCTACTTCTTTTTTCCATAGCAAGAAAGCTTCTTCAAAAGACAATTGATCTTCTAGGTGTTCAGTCCATTCATCCTGAAACTTTTTTCTGAGTTCAGCAGACAGTATTACATTCGTAAGCGTCCGCTGAACACACCTTCTGAATTCATCCTATAAGCCTTAATTTAGTCCCCACTTAGAAACAAGTGGGGACTTAAATTTATGACTACAAATAATCAGACATCCATCGCATCTCTTGCGAA